>NZ_CP136758.1:600000-847500 GCF_032930845.1 Parvularcula sp. LCG005
CTGAATCCACGACGACCCGCGTCTTTGGCGGGACCGGACTTGGCCTGACGATTTCCCGACGTCTGGCTGAAATGATGGGGGGTACACTCACGGTCACCTCCGATTATGGCAAGGGGTCGACCTTCAGCCTGCGGGTGCCTCTGCCAACAGCTGAATTCCTGCTGCCGTCGAAACCAACCTCTCAGACCCTGCCTGCGGCGCGCGTGCTGCTTGTAGACGATCTGGCCGTCAATCTGGATATTCTGGAAGAGCAGTGCCGGTCCTGGGGACTGGAAAGCGTACGGTGTGACAGCGGCCCTGACGCCCTCCTGAGACTGGCCGAGGCTTCCATGGCGGGGCTTGCCTTTGATGCTGTGATCCTCGATTTTCACATGCCGATTCTGGATGGTCTGGACGTGGCCCGACGCATTCGGGCCAACCCGGTCTGCCGCGATACCAGGATCATCGTTCTGTCATCTGCCGATGACGACGCGGTTCTGTCCGAGTTCCGTTCAATGAACATCGCAGCCTACCTCGTCAAACCCGCTCGCTCCAGCGATCTGTTTGGAGCGCTCCACAAGGCACTCGATGCCCCGCAGCAGGAAGAGGATAGCTCAGTCGGGTCTGATATCGAGCCGTCCCCAACCGCACTGCCTGAAGGGGAGCGCTACAAAGTCCTCGTCGCGGACGACAATGCCGTGAACCGCCTTGTGGTCGGCAACTTCATCGACAAGGCGCGCTACGATGTCAGCTATGCTGAAAACGGTCGTCAGGCGTGGGACCAAGTCAAAAAATCGGTTTTTGATATTGTTCTCATGGATATCTCCATGCCCGAAATGGATGGCTATGAGGCGACCGCCCACATCCGCGCGTTCGAGGCGTCAGCCGGTCGCTCTCCCGTTCCGATTATCAGCCTGACCGCGCATGCCATGGCCGACCAACGGGAGAAATGCCTGGCCGCAGGCATGGACGATTATCTGTCCAAGCCAGTGAAAAAAGACGAGATTGCCGTCATGCTTCGCCGCTGGACCGAGAAACTGGACGAGCAGCGCAGCAAGCTTTCGGCCTGACGCAAGCGATGCGCTAAGGCGCATTTGTTGCACCGTATGCTGATGAGTGTTGCAAAATCTTCACGTCAGCGTCGCCGTTCTGTCATGGAAAATCAGCATGGCCCCCCGTGTATTTAACGTGGGGCATGACATGCAATCTCGATATTATCTCCTTTCAACCGTCAGTATCATCGCGGCGCTGGGCGGCGCATCCGCTCTGGCCCAGACCGATGACGCAGAAGACATCATCGTTGTACAGGGTACCAAGCTGTCGCGTGAGCGCGGCCTCGAGGAAAAGCGCAATGCCAATCAGATCATTGACGCCCTTAGCGTCGATGAACTCGGCCAATTGCCCGACAAGAATATCGGCGAAAGCCTGAACCGCCTGCCAGGCGTCAGCATGCTCGTGGAGAAGGGCGAGGGGCGTTACGTTCAGATCCGCGGGATCAACCCGTCCCTGAACAACGTTACGATCAACGGCGCCAATCTGGGATCTCCTGAGACCGAAGGCGGTGGTCGACAGGCGCCTCTCGACATCATCGCCGGCGGCGTTCTTGGCGCGGTGCAAGTGATCAAGGCCCCCACACCAGACATGGATGGGCAGGGCATTGGCGGGACCGTCAATGTACAGACCAAGTCACCCTTTGATCGTGAAGAACAGTTTTATGGCTATGTGACGGGCCGCTACGGTTTTGAGGAAATTGAGCCTGAAGATGAAGCCTATGGCGGTCACAATCCATACGGCATTGACGGCACCATCTCCGGCAAGAATGCTGACCAGACCTTTGGCTGGCTCCTCGCAGGATCCTGGTCGGACCGAGAATATATTGCACCGGGTTTCTATCAGGATGACTGGGCCATCAATGACGCTGACAGCGAGACTGGCTCAACTGGTGGTGCCGCACCGGTCAACATCAAAAACAACTATTATGTGATCGGCCGTGAACGGCTGAACCTGAATGGCGTGCTGGAATTCCGACCAACGGACGCGTCACGCTATTATGCTCGCGCCTTTTACTCCAGCTGGGATGAATACCAGCACCGCAACCGCTATGGTCAGAACTTCGATACTGACATCGTGTTCGACACGCCGACGTCCGGGACGTCTGGCGAGAACCGCATCGAAGCGAATATTCGCCTCGAGGATGCAGAGAAACAAGTCCTTGCTCTGACCTTTGGTGGCGAAAACCAGCGTGATAATATGCTCTTTCAGTACGAGGTCAATGCCAATCGCAACGAGATTGAAGAGCCGAACGACTATTGGGAATTCCGTTCGGGCAAGAATTTCGGCCCCAATGAATGGGTGATGTCTGCCGACGGTATCGTCACCATTACGCCTGGTGCCGGGACACCGGATCGTCAGGACCCATCCCTGATCGATTTCCGCCGCGTCCGGTTCACGGACTCGAGCATGCAGGAAGATGGCCTGTCCGCCACGTTCGATCTGACCTGGGATCTTGATGATCGCACCTATGTGAAATTTGGGGCCAAGGCCAATCGGACAGAGCGGGACCGCGATTATCAGGAAGACCGCTATGATGGTGGGGCCCTGGACCTGACTCTCGGCACAGACCCCGCCTTTACCAATGGCGCTTTCACAAACTGCCTCGATAAAGGCTGCGCGCCGAATATCTTCATGGATATTGGCGGGATGAACGCCTTCTTCGACAATGCTGCGAATGCAGACTATTTCGAGCTGAATACCGGCTCGTCGTTTGTCGAAGAATATGCGGCTGACTACAGCCTCGAGGAAACCGTCCTGGCCGGCTACGGCATGGGTGTGCGTGAGTGGGGCGGCCTGCAAGTCATTGCCGGGGTTCGCGTCGAAGCCACGGAGATCAATTCAGAAGGCTATCTGCTAGAAGATGAAGATGCTGTCCGCATCAAGGATGGCGGCGACTATGTCAGCGTTCTGCCTGGACTGCTTGCCAATCTCGATCTGACCGAAAGCGTCAAGCTGCGCGGTTCGGTCACGCGCGCGGTAGGACGTCCTGATTTCGACCAAGTGGCACCGCGCTCCAACTACAATGAAGAGCTCGGCATTGCGAATCTCTCTATCGGCAATCCCGATCTTGAGGCGCGTCACGCCTGGAACTACGATGCGTCGATTGAGTGGTACCCGAACAATCTGACGCTTTTGTCGGCCGCCGTTTTCCGCAAGGACATCTCCGACGAGCTGGTCGGCCTGTCCGAGCGGTACACGACGCAGTCCGATATTGCTGCGGCGCTTGAAGCCCGGGGTTTGGGCAGTGCTGTTGATCCGACGGAAATTGACGAGCTGAACATTTCCACGACGGTGAACGGCGGGGACAGCGAGTTGACCGGCCTTGAACTTGCAGTTCAGACCCAGCTCGATAGCCTCCTGCCGCCAGTTCTTGCCGGGTTCGGTGTGTCGGCGTCGGCAACCTTCCTCGACGGTGAGACATCAGTGAACGGGGAAACCCTGCCGCTGCTCAATCAGGCAGAGAAGAGCTATGCGTTCTCTGCCTTCTACCAGAACCACGGTCTCGATGCGTCGGTCAGCTATTCGTATAATGACAGCTTCCTGACCGATGTGAATCTTTCAGACAGCACCGTCAATCTGGACCAGGGTGAGTTCGGACGCTGGGACGCCAAGATTTCCTATGAGATCATGGATGATCTGAAGATCTTCATCGAAGGCGTGAACCTCAACGATGAGCCGACCACTGAGTTCCAGGGTGGCCGGGAGCAGTGGAACACCGAGTACGAGTATGTCGGTCGTTCCATCTATCTGGGTGCCAGCTACGGCTTCTGAGGCCGCACGATCCATTGATCTTCCCGTCGCCCGGAGCGTTCGCGCCCGGGCGACATTTTTATCAGGAGACGAATAATTCTGAATATTGTTGCATCGGTCCTTTTGGCCATGGCCCCGCCTATCCCATCCCATGAGGTTGAACCCTACGTGGCCCAGCCCGCTGTGTCCCTGACGGCCAACACGGTGCGCACCTATGATGCGCCTGAAGCGGATCAGGGGGTTGCGGCGGACGAGACCTTTTTCTACCCCGTCGACAATTCCGTCATCGGAAAATATCGCCGCGATACGGGCGAATTGGTGGCCCGCTTTGCGGTGCCGGGCAAAGGCCTGCTGCGGCACATGAATTCCTGCCTGGTCGAGGAGGGCGCGCTCCTCTGCGCCAACTCGAACTATTCGCTCACGCCCATGGCATCTTCGGTTGAGACTTTTGATCCTGAGACCATGACCCATCGCGCCAGCCACAGCCTGGGTCTGATGGACGAGGGCTCGCTCACCTGGTTTGATCGAGTGCCGGAAGGGCGTATTGCCGGGTTTGCCCATTACGACGAGAATGGCAGCGTCGGCTTCAAGAACCACCGCTATTCCGGTGTTGTCCTCTTCGACGACCATTGGCGGCGCATGGGCGGATGGATGTTCCCTGACAGCGTCACCGAGCGGATGGCGCCCTATGCGGCATCGGGCGGGGCCATTGGGCCTGACGGCTACCTTTATGTGCTCGGCCACGACCGGCCGGAAATGTATGTGCTGGGCAAGCCGGTCATGGGGCCTGTCCTGATCCACATTGCGACGATTGAGGTCGAGGCCGAAGGGCAGGCATTCAGTTTCGATCCCGCCGATCCTACGCAGGTCTTCGTGATCGACCGGCGGATGGGGAAGGTGCGGTTGCTGCAACTGCCGCCTGTCCCGGATCATCATTCAGAAGCGGTACCGTTTCGCCCGGCGACCCTCCAAAGATAACGAAACTTTGTACCACGCGCCGCCTCGCAAAGGGGGCGGCGCCTGTGCTAACGATAATTCAGAGAGCGGGACATTGCGGGCGGCGCCTGCCTTCATCCTGCCATGGAATCAAGGTCGGTTAGGTTTAACGGACTGTTTTGAGGAGCGTTTGTCTGATGGAAACCACCAGCGTAGTGACGGGAGAGCTTGGAGCTGATTTCTCGATCTGGGGAATGATCCAGTCCGCTGATATCGTCGTTCAGTTCATCATGCTGGTGCTGGCGCTGTCGAGTGTCTGGACCTGGGCCATCATCATCGACAAATCGATGACGTTCTCCTCGCTCAAGACGAAAGCGCGGAAATTCGAGGACCAGTTCTGGTCGGGCAAGCCGCTCGATGACCTGCACCGTCGGGTCAAGGACAAGCCTGATCACGCCATGGCGCGGGTCTTCACCACGGCCATGGACGAATTCGTTCGCGCCACGGCATCCGGCAAACCGGACCCCCGCCTGTCGGTCACGACTCAGGAGCGCGTGGACAAGGTGATGAATGTTGCTGTGTCGCGTGAGCTTGAAAAGGCGGGCAGCCAGTTGTCGGTGCTGGCGACTATCGGGTCAGCCGCGCCGTTCGTTGGCCTGTTGGGTACCGTCTGGGGCATCATGAACTCCTTCCAAGGGATCGCTGCCAGTGGTGATGCCAGCCTCGCGGTTGTGGCGCCCGGTATCGCCGAGGCACTGTTCGCGACGGCTATCGGCCTCTTCGCCGCCCTCCCGGCTGTTGTGGCCTATAACCGCTATTCCTCTGCACTGAACTCCTATGCTGTTCGGCTTGAAGGGTTCGCTGCTGAATTCTCCGCGATCCTGTCGCGCCGTCTTGATGGGCAGGCCTGATCATGGCGGGCGGAATTCGCGCAACAGGACCACGGGGCCGCTCCCAGCCCATGGCCGAGATCAACATGACGCCCATGGTGGACGTCATGCTGGTGCTGCTCATCATCTTCATGGTCACCGCGCCGTTGCTCACCGTCGGTGTCGAAGTCGACCTGCCTGAGACCGAGGCCAAGGCGATGACCGATCCCGGTGAGCCGCTGGCCGTAACGGTGCGGGCGGATGGTTCGATCTACGTCCAGGAAACGCTGATCAATTACGACAATCTCGTGCCGCATCTGCGCGCCGTGGCCGCTGCTGGCTACAGCCAGCGCATCTATGTCCAGGGCGACCGCGCCGTGGCCTATGATGATGTGGCCAAGGTCATCGGCCGCCTGAATGCCGCCGGTTTCACACAAATCGGTCTGGTCACGGAATAAGCGGCACTCTCTGCTGCCTCAGTTCAAACAGGGATTTAAGTTCAGCCGCCCATGCGTTTTTCCGTTGTCCTCTCCTTGCTCCTCCATGCAGGCGTCATTGCGGCGTTTTTCATGGGGTGGCTGCCTGCGCGGAAACCGCCGGTCTATACGCCGCCGATCCCCATCGAGGTCATCTCGAAGGCAGAGCTCGGCGAGCTGATCTCCATTCCTGAGACGCGGAAAGACGAACCCGCGGCCGAAACGCCGCCCGTGACGCAGCCGGACCCTCAGCCCGAGCCGCCCCAGACGACCGAGCCTGAGCCGCAGCCTGAGCCTGTGGTGGAGCCAAAGCCCGAGCCTGTCGTCGATCCTGTGCCGGATCCGACGCCGGAGCCGCCTAAGGAAGAGCCCAAGCCGGATCCACCGAAACCGGATCCGCCGAAACCTGATCCGCCCAAAAAAGAACCGCCGAAGCAGGAGCCGCCAAAGCCAGCTGAGGATGAGCTCGACCTTGGTGACCTGTCCGACAGCCTGAGAAATCTGGACCCGGACGATAAGGATCGCCGTAAGCCGCAGGAGATCAGTCCTGAGGCGGCGGTCGGTGATTTTGACTCTGAGCAGATCGGCGAGGGGCGCCAGCTGACCATTACGGAAGAGGCAGCGTTCAATCGGGCCATGCAACGCTGCTGGTCCACAGACCTTGGGGCCAAAGACCCTGAATCGCTGGTCGTGCGCCTGCGCTTCACGTTCACCATTACTGGTGAACTGGCGAAGCCGGTCGAGGTGCTTAACGACGGTGAGATCAACCGGTCGGGGAACCAGTACTGGCGGGCGGCCCGTTTGCGTGCCGTTCAGGCCGCTGAGGCGTGCGCTCCTTATGAGTTTCTTGATCCGGGCCGATATCGTGAGTGGCAGGTCGTTATCCTGAACTTCCGGCCTACCTTAAATTAATATGGGAGGAGGGTCCCGCTCTCCTTCTACAGTCTCGGTCATTGCGCTAAATGGCGCGCTGACCTCGAACATAAGAACTGAGGAGTATTGTCGATCATGCGGTTGAAGACCCTTCGCCCCCTTGCTGTCAGCCTGTTGGCGCTGATGCCATTCAGCATGCCTCAGGCCATGGCGCAGGACGTGCCGGAGATCGACATTACCCGCGGCCGGTCCGAACCGATGCCGATCGCGGCCCCGAACTTTATCGCATCGACGCCTGGCGCGATGGAAATCAGCGCCCGGATGAATGAAGTCATCGAGGGTGACCTTGAGCGTTCTGGCCTGTTTGCGCCGATCGATGATCGGGCCTTCATTGAGCAGCTGTCGACCGTCAACGTTCGCCCTCGCTTCCCTGACTGGCGCATGATCAATGCGACCGTTCTTCTGGTCGGCGAACTGGAAGAGGAAGCTGACGGGACGATGCGGGTCATCGTGCGGCTGTGGGATGTTTACGGCAACCAGCAGCTTGGCAATATGGCGTTCCGTATGCGGTCGGATAACTGGCGCCGCCAGTCCCACAAGATTGCCGACTTTGTCTATGAGACGCTGACCGGCGAGGAAGGGTATTTCGATACCAGGATCGTTTTCGTCGGCGAAAGCGGCCCTAAAGTGGATCGCAAAAAGCAGCTGATGATCATGGACCAGGATGGTGCCAATCCATCCGTCCTGACCGATGGTCTTGGCTATCAGGCGCTTACACCACGCTTCTCGCCAACGAGCCAGCAGATCACCTATCTGGCGCTGTTCGATGACAAGCCGGCGCAGGTTTATCTCTACAGCCTTGAGACAACGGCGCAGGAAGCGCTGGGCAGTTTCCGCGGCATGACCTTCTCGCCGCGCTTCACGCCCGACGGCAATGGCCTGCTGTTCTCGATCGAAGAGAACGGCAACACCGAAGTCGCCAAGATGGATCTGCCGACACGTCGGATCACAAAGCTGACGAACAATCCCGCCATCGATACTTCGCCGTCCATGTCGCCCGATGGCAGCCAGATTGCCTTCGCATCGGACCGTGGCGGCAGCCAGCAGATCTACGTCATGAACGCCGACGGCACGAATCAGCGCCGCATCACATTCGGTGACGGGATCTACGGTACGCCGGTCTGGTCGCCACGTGGTGACCTTGTCGCCTTTACCCGGCAGTACAAGAGCCGCTTTTATATCGGCGTTGTGGGCACGGATGGGTCGAATGAGCGCCTGCTGACGGAGAGCTACCTGGATGAGGGGCCGACCTGGTCCCCCAATGGCCGTGTCATCATGTTCTTCCGCGAAGACCGCCCCGGTGGTCCGGTCGGTCTCTACAGTGTTGACCTCACAGGGCAAAACCTTCGCAAGGTGCCAACACCTGTTGAAGCGTCCGACCCTGCATGGTCGCCGCCGCTCAAATAAAAGAGCGAATATCTTCGACTTTTGACGCGGATTTATTGAAAGCGTCAAAATTGCGGGCTACGATAGCCCCAGGGTAACCTTGATTGTGCCACAGATTTAATTTGTAGTGCGGTCAATTGAAAGAATTGGGCAAGCTATTCAGCGTAGAAGCGCTGCACTGGCCGAGCCCTTATGTGGGGGTTCGACGGCTGCAGAGCCGAGAGCCTGGGATTAAAAGAGCAGCAGGCAGAGTGGAGCTTCAAATGCTGATGAAAGTTTTTGCGAAAAGCGCATCAATCGTAGCGTTAGCGACGCTGGCGGCTTGCGCGTCGACGAAGAAAACAGACACGACTGACGACATGGCGACGCAAACCGTCGAACCACGCGCAGAAGTCGTGCAACCAGCGGGCCCGGTTCCGGGTTCGATGGAAGACCTTGAGAAGAATGTCGGTCACCGCGTCTTCTTCGGGTACAACCAGTACAATCTGACCAACGAAGCACAGGCTGTGCTGCGTCGTCAGGCTGCCTGGATGAAGGAATATCCTGAAGCGCGCGTCCGCCTGGAAGGCAATTGCGACGAGCGCGGCACCCGCGAATACAACCTGGCTCTCGGCGCGCGTCGCGCCAACGCTGCCAAGGCCTACCTTGTCGGACTGGGGATTGACCCGTCACGCGTTTCCGTCATTTCCAACGGTAAAGAGCGTCCAATTGACAACCGTTCGACCCCAGATGCCTGGGCGATGAACCGGAACTCGACAACAATTCTGCTGTCGACTGTTGGCGCCTAAGCCTTTTCGATCTTTCGAATGAAGAAACCCCGGCATGACCTGCCGGGGTTTTTTTATGCCTTGGGTGATGCCAGCTGGCCGGCTCTTGCGGCTTCCAGCACAAGAACGCGCAGGGCGGACGCCAGACCGCCATCGCGCTCTGCATCCACCTCAGTGATGATCTGTGCCAGAGGCTGGCCGCGATCCCGCGCAAGCTGATCCAGCGCGTCCCAGAAGGGCGCCTCAAGGGCCAGGCTGGTGCGATGACCCTTCAGCGTGATCGACCGTTTGATCAGTTGCTGCGGGCCCAGTTATCGAGACCGTGTTCGCGGATGCGGCTGGCGGCGATGTTCATGCCGTCGAGGACACCGGCCATGTGGGCCATGGCTTCTGCGTCTGTGCCGCCGGTCACGCCAAGCGCCGCGAGAAGGTCTTCAAGGTCGATGGAATGTGAATAACAGAACTGGGCGAGCGCAATGCGAACCCGGCTGTGGGATGGTTTGTCGGCCATGATGATCTCCTGCCTCAACGCGAGAAAAGTAGGTGTGCACGCTCTGCCATCGCAAGCGTCGTGCCACAAGCGGCGGGAGCGGGAGCGTTAAAGCAGGCCCAGTGACCGAAAGCTGGCCGTCTCACCGCGGCCAATGACAAGGTGATCATGCACGGCAATGTCGACAGATCGGGCGGCCGCCACGATCTGCTTGGTCATTTCTATATCAGCGCGGGACGGTGTCGGATCCCCCGAGGGGTGATTGTGCAAGAGAATAATCGACGCCGCGTTCAGCGCGATGGCGCGTTTGATGACCTCGCGTGGATAGACGGGGGTATGATTGATTGTGCCGGTCTGCTGTCGCTCATCGGCAATCAGGGCGTTCTTGTTGTTCAGGAACAGGACCCGGAACTGCTCAATCGGCTCATAGGCAGCGGTTGAGCGGCAATAGGACAGGAGGTCCTTCCAGGACGAGATGACGGGCCGGTCAATGACATTGGCCATCTGGAATTGCAGCGAGGCAGCGCGGATCATCGCGAACTCATCGGCCACCCGTTCAGTCGCTTTCAGAGGCGGGCGACCTTCCTGCTCGACACGGACGCTCAACAGCTGATCGCGGGGTGCGGCGATGACATCGGCGAAGGTCCTGAACTGCCGCAAGAGGGCTTTGGCGAGCGGCTTCACATCCCGGCGCGGAATGGCGTTGAAAAGGATCAGCTCGAGCAGCTCATAATCCTGAAGCCCGTCGGGACCCGCCTTGCGAAACCGCAGACGGAGACGCTCACGATGACCCACATGGTCCGGTTTGCTGCTGTCCTCCCCCACGGCAGCGCGCGTCAGTCGATCGTGTAAGGGGGGCAGTCGAGGCCCGTGGGTGAGCCGGTGAACACTTCGTACCCGTCCTTTGTCACACCCAGCGAATGCTCGAACTGCGCGGTGAGGGATTTGTCCCGGGTCACGGCGGTCCAGCCATCCTTCATCATGCGGACGTCCGGGCGACCGGCATTGATCATCGGTTCGATGGTGAAGAACATGCCCTCAACCAGCGGTGTCTCCGGCGTGCGGTGGGTGCGGCCAAGGCCGTCCCGGAATTCGGCATAGTGGACGATATTGGGGGCGGTATGGAATGTCCGCCCGACCCCATGGCCGCAGAAATCGCGCACGACGGAGAAACCGGCCGCCTCGGCATGATCCTGAATGGCCCGGCCTATATCGCGCAAGGTAGCACCGGGTTTGACGACCTCAATGCCCTTCCACAGGCATTCGAACGTCACCTCGGTCAGGCGCTGCGCCTTCACCTTGGGCTCACCCACGTAATACATACGGCTCGTATCACCGTGCCAGCCATCGACGATGACGGTGACATCGATATTGGTGATGTCCCCATCTTTCAGCGGCTTGGGCCCCGGCATGCCGTGGCAGATCACATGGTTGGGGGAGATGCACAGATTGTGGCGATAGCCCCGATAGCCGACGGTCGCGGACAGGGCGCCATTGTCGAGGATGAACTGGTGCGCGAGATCATCGAGATGCTGGGTCGTGACGCCGGGCTGCACTTCAGATGCCAGCATATCAAGGCACCGGGCCGCCAGCTGGCCCGCCGCGCGCATGCCCTCAAACCCCTCCTGGCCATAGGTCAGGAAGCGGGAGGAGGCGGGGCTTTCGATAATCTCTTGATCCATGGGAGTGATCTAGTCGGTTTGGCCGGCGGATAACAGACCCGCCGGCAGCACTTTATCGCCTTAAAGGCCGCGTTTGATCGCCGCGCGGATCGCATCGAGGCAGGAGCGGCCAAGATCGGCGCAGCGCTCCGGCGACCAGCCCACATTCTCATCGGGCAGGATGGCGGCGTCCTTGAACGGCATTTCCAGGGTCATGGCGAGACAGCCAAAGCGCTCGGCAATCTGGTCCGTCGCGATCTTCAGGTTGCCCTGTCCCGGCGCGCTGAGGGGATAGCCCTCCTTCCTCTGGAAGGCGGGAGAGATCGCTTCGAGCGTCGCCATGAAATGGTCGAGCCGCGCCTGTTGTTCTTCATTCCAGCTGGGGATGCCCTCGGCCCCGGCGATGAAATTGTTGGCGATCACCTCATCCCCATGCACGTCGAGGAAGAGGTTGCAGCCGGTCTCATCCATCTTGTTGCGGATGTGGAAGACCTCGGGGCTCGTCTCCAGCGACGGCTCGGCCCAGGCGCGGTTGAGGTCGGTGCCGGCGGCATTGGTGCGCAGGTGCCCACGGCGGGAGCCGTCAATGTTCACCAGCGGCACGACATAGAAGACGGCCTCATCGCGCACGGCCTTGGCGACAGCGTCGTCCTCATCGAGGAGGCGGGGCAGGAACCCTTCCATCCACCATGAGCCCATGCTCTCGCCCGGATGCTGGCGCGCAATGACCCAGACGACGGGCTTGCCGGCTGCGTGACTGCCCACCTGGAACAGGTCCAGCGGCTCCCCATCCAGGGTCTGGCCCAGCGGGATCTGGGTGACCAGCGGGGACTGCGCCACATCGGCGACGAACATGCGATAGCGCTCGATCGGGTAGGGCGCGAAATAGGCGTAATAGACCGACTGCTGCGCCGGGGTGTGGCGGATCGACAGCGTGCCCTCCGCATACGACGTATCGACCCGGAACCAGTGCTCAAGGTCATAGGACGCAACCGCCCAGTAATTCTTCCACCCGTCCACATAGGACGAGCCGCCAGCATTCTCGATCTTCAGGTGACAGTCCTCACCCTCGGCCCCGACCAGGCGGAAATAGAACCACTGGTAATAGTCCGCCGCGCCATCCTTGCGGATGTTCAGGCGGATGGAGCGGGGATCACTGGAATCGAGAACTTCGATATTGCCGGAATCATGGGGGACGGAGATGGAAAGGGGCGCATGTGTCATGCCCGGCATATAGGCCGGATGGGGAGAAGGGAGAAGGGGTGGGGGCGAGAGAGTTCGAGGTATCGCCTGTTCGAACAAGAACGACGTCTGACCGGTCGGGCATGAGCCTACCCAGTGCCTAATTTTGTCCGGTCAGCAATTGTGGAAAGTATTTTTGTCCGAAATCGCCAAAATAAAAATAATAAAGTCAATGTTTTTCTCCGTGGATTCGCGATGCGATGATCGAGTAGGAACAAACGAGAAACTCAAGGAGTAATCTGAAATGACCATGACCCAAAAAAAGCGACGGGGACGTCCTAGAAAAAATGATCAGCACGAACTTTTGCTCATTGCGAACGCTATTTTCGACGATCCTACCTTGTCAGTAAAAGCGGCGGCTTGTGAAGTAGGAATCGACCTGCAGGTTATGGCCGCTAAAGGTTCCACTCAAGTTGATAGCGTGGTTCGCCGTCTGAAGCGCGCATACGACAGGGATAAGGATAAGCTAGTTAGGCAAATAAGAGCCGATAGAGCGAATGCTCGCAATGGATCGAACGCGCCTAAGGAAATTCATACGTACGCCAATAGCTATGTCGGTACGCGGCCGGGGGGGTTTGGGGCTACATTAGAAGAAATGGCGGCTTCAGGCTTTGCTTATCAGTCACATTTGAAGTTGATCGGTATTTCTCTACCCACAGATCGATCGCTTGAGCGGGCGACTGCATCAGATGTTTTGGCCAATGCGGTTGCAATGGCACGAGCCTACGACCCAGCTATCGAAAGTCTTGCGAATGCTGCAACTGGTATTGGTTCTCTTTCGACCCAGTCACGGTCGTTGTCAAAATTATCGGATGAGCTGGATAAAATGTCGATTGCCGCGGATACTACATTGCGTGATCATCTTCTAATGAAAGATATCGAAAACCTACTCGGAATTCGGCTAAGGTGACAGCCTATACGCCCCGTTGGCGACGCCTATATATCGCGCCTCTGAATATTTAGGTAGAAAGGTGCCTTACCACCAATCCCCAGCCCCTATGATACGTTCACATCCAACAGGCGGGTCGCCTTGTGCGCGAGTAGGGCATGCTGGACGGGTTGTGGGAGAACTTTCCCTCTCTGATTTTCTTTGTGATCCTGTCCGCCATGGCGCGGCGGCGCAGGGTGATTGCATGACCCAAGACGGATGCCAGCAAACCCTCCATCAAGAGTTGGTGTTCTGACCGGCGAATTTGTGCTTTCGCGCAAAGGCCATCCAACCGCTCCACCACCCACAAAAAAGGGCGAGGTGCCGACTGGCCCTCGCCCTTATACATCTGACGTGCACTGATTATTTCGCGCGGGCCTTGCGGCGAGTGGCGATGATGCCGCCAAGGGCCGGAACAAACAGTAACGCTGCCGCCGGCAGAGGCACTTCCGCCCCTTCGCCAACGGTCAGGGTCAGGTCAAAATTGCCCGCGTCGCCACCAAAGCCATGAACGAGAATCCAATAGAGTTCTCCCGCCTCGGCAAGGAAATCGAATTCTGTGGTAAACCCTAAACAGCCGGCCACGTCATCCTGCCCGGCGATGGGCGTCAGAGATGACAGATTGCTGCCATCATAGTCCGCATAGACACTGATCTTTGTGTCGAAAGTGGCAGCATTACAGGTGCTGACCGTAAAGTCAGAGCCGTTGCCGACAGTCGTGTACCAGACGCCAGGGGACGTGACTGGTGTCCCGGCAAAAGGGGCACCGATATCCGTGGTGGCGTCAATAGTGGTGCCTCCGATAATGGTCGTGGTGCTGCCCAACGCGATGGCGTTTTCGATCAGATCGTTGACAGGCGCGGCATGGGCCGCACCGGTGATAGATGCTGCGGCCATAACCGCAGCGGAGAGAATGGCTTTCATGGGACCCCCTAATTGTCCATTTGGTTGCGTGCTCAGGCTACAGGGCCGTCGGCGGTCGTCAACAGAGGGTTGATAAAGCCTTAATGCGCAAGACCCGGTTGGCCGGCACGTCACTTGGCCCACGCAAAAAGGCTGAGTGGATCGCCGAATAAGATCAAGTCGTCACCACTACCAATCCCCATTCCCTGTGATACGCTTCCCCCTCATGGGCGGGTTGTCTTGAGTGGGAGTAGGGCATGCTGGACGGGTTGTGGGGGATCTTTCCCTATCTGATTTTCTTTGTGATCCTGTTCGTGCTGCCTGCCATGGCGCGGCGGCGGCACGGGCGAGAGGTGGAGCGGCGCTTTGCTCAGGTCCAGAAAAAGCGCAAATCCCGCCTGATCGCCATTGTGCACCGGCAGGAGCCGATGGCGCTGCTCGGCATCCCTCAGCTTCGCTATATCGACCTCAATACGTCCGAGGATGTGCTGAACGCCATTCGTACGACGCCGAAGGACACCCCGCTGGAGTTGATCCTGCACACCCCGGGCGGGCTGATCCTGCCGGCGCTGCAGGTGGCGCGCGCGGTCAAGGCGCACCCGGCGCCGACCACGGTCTTTGTCCCGCACTATGCGATGTCCGGCGGTACGCTGATCGCGCTCGCCGCGGACCGTATCTGCCTCAGCCCCCATGCGGTGCTGGGACCCATCGACCCGCAGATTGGCGGGCTGCCTGCGGCCTCCATCGCGCGGGTGGTGGCGATGAAGGATGCCAATGCGGTGGAGGATTACACTCTCGTTCTCGCCGATGTGGCGGAGAAGGCGCGCGCCCAGTTGCAGCGCGCGGCGTCAGAGCTTCTGGCCGGCACGGTGCCGGCGCAGAAGGCGCTGGCCCTCGGCGATCTGTTGTCGAGCGGCCGCTGGACCCATGACTATCCGATTGAGGCGAGCGAGGCGG
Organism: Parvularcula sp. LCG005; assembly: GCF_032930845.1. Taxonomy (GTDB): domain Bacteria; phylum Pseudomonadota; class Alphaproteobacteria; order Caulobacterales; family Parvularculaceae; genus Parvularcula. The sequence goes on from NZ_CP136758.1 coordinate 615,332, forward strand.
CCGGGATGGGCCTGCCCGTCACCGAAGGCGTGCCGGAGGACATCATGTCCATCATGGCACTGTTCCCCGACCGGCTGCAGGGGCGGGATGTGAAATTCCTCGACATCGGCTCATGGCTCAACCCGTTCGCCCGGCGCCGCCCGCCCGTGGCCCCGGCCATGGCGATCGAACCGACGGACGCCGAACGCTTCCCCTTCACCGGGTACCAGCCCGGCGCGGGCGCGCGCAGCTTTTCCTACGGTCCGTGGAACCCGCGGGATCTGGCGTCCCAGGGGGAGCCGGGACCGGGGCGGGGCCAACGCCGCGACTATCGCGGCTGACGGTCGCGCGCAGCGTACTGGGCGGGACGCGCGGCCTCCTGTAAGGCTGGGTCCCATGAAACGGATCACGCAAATCGGCATCCTCGTGGTGCTGCTTCTTCTTATCATTGGGGCGGTGGCGATCTTCTGGATCGTGCCGGCAAAGGTGGACCGCAATCTCAACGCTGTGGTCGCCCACGATCCATGGCCCGTGAGTGCCAAGGCGCAGGCCCTGCACGACACCATCCCCGTCGCGGATCTGCATGCGGACACCTTCCTGTGGATGCGCGATCCGCGTGACCGGCACGGGCGGGGGCATGTGGACCTGCCCCGCATGCGCGAAGGGGGCATGTTCCTGCAGCTCTTTACGGTGGTCACGAAATCGCCGCCTGACCTCAATTACGAAGAGAATACGAGCGAGGCAGACGATATCACGCTGCTCGCCTTCGCCCAGCGCTGGCCGATCCGCACCTATGACTCATTGCTTGAGCGCGCGCGGTTTCAGGCCGCCCGGCTGAGAGATGTGGTGCAGACCGACGATGATGTTTTCCTGGTTCTGACCCGGGCGGACCTTGCCGCCGCTGAGGCTCGGCGCGCCAGCCATCCTGGGACTATTGCCGCCCTGCTGGGCACGGAAGGCGCGCATCCGTTGGAAGGCCAGCCTGAGAATATCGATGTGCTCTATGCGGATGGTTATCGCGTAATGGGGCTGCAGCATTTCTTTGATAATGAACTTGGCGGCTCGCTGCACGGCATCACCAAAGCGGGCCTGACGGATTTTGGGCGCGCTGCCGTGGCGCGGATGGAAGAAAGGGGCGTCATTATCGACGTGGCCCACTCTTCCGAAGCGGTGGTGCGGGAGGTGCTGGCGATGACCGACCGCCCCGTGATCCTCAGCCATACCGGCTTTAAGGGCGCGTGCGACAGCGCACGGAACATCTCCGATGAGCTGATGGCACAGATCGCCGCGCGTGGCGGGCTGATCGGCGTCGGGTTCTGGGACGATGCGGTCTGTGACGGCTCCCCCGATGGTGTCGCCGCCATGATCAAATACGGGATCGACCATTTCGGTGAAGATGCCATCGCGCTTGGCGGGGACTATGACGGGTCGGTCACGACCTATTTCGACGTCTCCGAACTGCCAGCCCTGACCGATGCTCTCCTGCGTGCCGGATTGACGGATGATCAGGTGGTGAAGGTGATGGGCGGCAACACGCTTCGCTTTTTCCTTGCCGCTCTGCCAGAGGAACTGAACTGACCATGCGATTGAACAGTGTGCTGACACTTCTCATGCTGGCGCTGTGCTGGCTGGTCCCCGCCGCGGCCCAGGTCGGCCCGCCGGTCAAGACCGGACACGCCTCGACGCGCCTCGCCACCCAGTATGAAGCGGTCCAGCCGGGGCAGACAATCACGCTGGGCATCGTGCAGGAGTTGGAAGACCACTGGCATGTCTATTGGCAGAACCCCGGGGATTCCGGGCTGCCCCTCGATTTGCGGTGGACCTTGCCGGATGGCGTGAGTGCTGGCCCAGCCCGGTATCCGCTGCCGCATCGCCTGCCACTCGGGCCGCTAGTCAATTACGGGCATGAAGATGAGCCCGTTTTTCTGGTCGATCTCACCGTGGACGACACAGTGGCGGCCGGCACGTCCATTCCCATCGAAGTCGCGGCGACCTGGCTGATCTGCAAGGACATCTGTGTGCCTGAGGATGCCACGCTGCGCATGTCCCTGCCTGTGCGTGAGGGAGCGGCCAAGCCGACGCGATTTGCTGGTCGAATCGAGGACGCGCTGGCCGCGCAGCCCACGCCGGCGCCGTTTGGGGCCACCTATTACGATACACCCAAAGGACCGGTATTGGCGCTTGATGGATTGCCCCGGGGGCCTACGGAATTCTTTCCCTATGCGCCGTCCGTCATCGAACCGTCGGGTGAGGTTCTGACGATCCGCGATGGCGGTGTTGATTATTTCCAGTTCGTCGCCGGCTTTGCCTATCAGGCGCAACAGCCTGAACGCCTCTCCGGTGTGATAGTCATTGAGGAGGGCGGCGACCGCGTGGGCTACACCATCGCGGCACCTCGAACCGAACCGAACAGTGATCTGCCGTTCCTGGGGGAGGGGGCTACAGGTGCAGCCAGGACTGACGACCCGAAAGCCCCGGCAAATGCGCCGGTCGTGCCCACCAAAACGCCTTTGCTGCCGGTGACGCTCTTGCTGGCCTTTGTCGGCGGGCTGATCCTCAACGTCATGCCCTGTGTCTTTCCCATCGTGCTGCTCAAGGCGGCCGGTTTTGCAGCCCTGGGGCAGGAGCAACAGGGGAAGGTTCGCGCCCATGGTCTTCTGTATACGGCGGGTGTGCTTGTGACGTTCCTTGGCATGGCCGTTGTCCTGATGCTGCTGCGTGCAGGGGGTGAGCAGCTTGGCTGGGGGTTCCAGCTGCAATCGCCTGTGGCTGTGGCGCTGTTTGCGCTCGCCATCTTCCTTATCGGGCTTAATCTGGCCGGGCTCTTTGATGTCGGTACGTCGGTGCAGGGGCTGGGCGCGGGACTCGCCGACCGACGCGGCGGCGCAGGGGCCTTCTTCACGGGCCTGCTCGCGGTGGCGGTGGCGGCCCCCTGCATTGGTCCGTTTCTTGGCGGGGCGATCGGCTTTGCGTTGACCAGCGCAGGCATGCTGTCGGGTGTACTGATCTTCATGGCCATCGGGCTGGGGCTCGCATTCCCCTATCTGCTGCTGAGCTTCTTCCCCGGTTTCGCCCGGCGGATGCCGCGTCCCGGTCCGTGGCTGGTCACGCTGCGCCAGCTCTTCTCCTTCGCCATGTTCGCCACACTGGTCTGGCTTGTCTGGGTGCTCAGCGTTCAGCTGGGCAGTACAGGTGTGCTGCTGATCGGTATCTCGCTAGTGCTCGCTGCGCTCGCGGCTTGGGCCTTCGGGCGCAGTCAGGGCAGGGACGGCCTCGTCCTTCGCATCGTGGCGGCCGCTGCCCTGGTGCTGGCGCTCATCCCCGTCTGGTCCATGGCGTCGATCGCACCGGTCAGTGCTCCCGTATCGGAGGATGAAAGCACCATCGCCTATTCAGAACCGGCGCTGTCCGACCTGCTCGCCCAGGACCGTGCGGTCTTTATCGATTTTACCGCGGCATGGTGCATCACCTGTCAGGTCAACAAGCTGACCGTGCTTCAGCGTGACGATGTACAGGCGGCGTTTCGCCGCCACGATGTGGCGTTCATGGTGGCCGACTGGACCAGCCGTGATCCGGAAATCACAGAAGCGCTTGAAAAATACGGTCGCGCCGGCGTTCCGCTCTACCTATATTATGAGCCGGGCGCCGAGACCGCCAAGATATTGCCCCAGACGCTGAGCGTTGAGGGGATCCTCGCGCTTTTCGGTGAAGATGAAGGAGAGACCTCATGAAAACATTATTGAGTATGATGGCCTGCGGTGTTGCCGCGATCGGCCTCGCCGTCGCCGCCCCCGCCGTCGGCTCACAGGCGCCGGATTTCACTGGCATGACGGCCAGCGGCAAGCGGATCAGTCTCTCGGAGTTCGAAGGCAAGAAGGTCGTTCTTGAATGGACCAACGATGGCTGCCCTTTCGTGCAGAAGCACTATGACAGCGGTAATATGCAGGCGCTGCAGAAGAAGGTGACGTCGGACGGAACGGTGTGGATTTCCATCATTTCCTCGGCACCGGGTCAGCAGGGCCATGCCACGCCGGAGCAGGCCAATACCCTGACAAAAGACCGCAATGCGGCACCAAACTATGTGGTGCTTGATGAGAGCGGTGAGATCGGCAAGCTCTATGGTGCCAAGACGACCCCGCATATGTTCGTCATCGACGAGGCGCAGACGCTGCAATATGCCGGCGCCATCGACAGCATTCCGTCCAGCAACCAGGCCGATATCAGCCGGGCGACCAACTACGTGACCGCCGCGCTGAACAGCCTGCGGTCAGGGGAAGCAGTGGTGACCCGCCAGAGCCAGCCTTACGGCTGTTCCGTCAAATACGCGTCCTGATCGTTGGTGGCGGCAGAAATATCTGCCGCACACCCTCGACATGGGGCGGTGTAATCTCATATTCGTGACCGACCCGGCCCGCGCCCGCCGCGGGCCTTTTTGATGTGTGGAGAGATGCCCAATGACCGACCGGACACAGTTACGTGCGTGGAAACAGCTGCAGAAACTGGTGGATACCGATGGCCAGCGGCATCTCAAGGACCTTTTCGCTGAGGACAAGGGCCGTTTCGACCGCTTCTCAGGCGAAGCGGCCGGTCTGTTTGTCGATTATTCGAAAACGCGCATCACCAAGGATGTCATGGCGGGCCTGTTCGCGCTGGCCGAAGATTGCGGCCTTGAAGCCCGTCGTGACAAGATGTTCAGTGGCGGGAAGATCAATGTGACCGAGGACAGGTCTGTCCTGCACGTCGCCCTGCGTGACGATGCCGCCGACAAATACATGGTCGATGGCGAAGACGTCATGCCGAAGATCCAGACCGTGCTGGCGCAGATGGAAGCGTTCTGCTCCAAAATTCATCAGGGCACACACACTGGTTTCACGGGCAAGCCGCTGGATACTGTCGTGAATATCGGCATTGGTGGATCCGATCTTGGTCCCGTCATGGTGACAGAAGCGCTCAAACCCTACGATATCGAAGGCCGCAGGACTTATTTCGTGTCCAACGTTGACGGCACACATATGGCCGAGACGCTGAAGGTGATTGATCCGGCCACCACGTTGTTTGTGGTCGCGTCCAAGACGTTCACGACGCAGGAGACAATGACGAACGCCCAGACGGCCAAGGACTGGCTGCTGTCCCAGGGCGCATCGGAAGCCGACATTGCCAAACACTTCATTGCGCTGTCGACGAACGGGCCTGCTGTCTCTGAATTCGGTATTGATACGGACAATATGTTCCAGTTCTGGGACTGGGTCGGCGGCCGCTACTCTCTGTGGTCTGCGATCGGCCTGCCAATCGCCCTGCAGGTCGGTTGGGACAATTATCGCAGTCTTCTCGACGGTGCCGCGGCCATGGACCGGCATTTCGAGACCGCACCGCTGACCGAGAACCTGCCGCTGATACTGGCGCTGATCGGCGTTTGGCACCGGTCCTTCCTTGGCTTCACGACCAATGCCGTGCTGCCTTATGACCAGTATCTGCACCGTCTGGCCGCCTATCTTCAGCAGGCGGACATGGAATCAAACGGCAAGAGCGTGAACCTGTCCGGCGAGCGTGTGACCTACGCCACCGGCCCGATCCTGTTCGGCGAGCCGGGGACGAACGGCCAGCACGCGTTCTATCAGCTGATCCATCAGGGAACGGATGTCGTGCCCTGCGACTTCATTGCACCGGCGCGCAGCCACAATCCGCTTGGTGACCATCATGAGAAGCTGCTGGCCAACTTCCTGGCCCAACCCGAGGCTTTGATGATGGGCAAGACTCTCGATGACGTGCGCGCGGATCTGGAAAAAGACGGCATGACGGTCGGGGCGATCAGTAAACTGGCCCCGCACAAGGTCTTTACGGGCAACCGTCCGACCGTCTCTATCCTGATGGAAGAACTGACGCCGCACACGCTGGGGGCGCTTATCGCTCTCTATGAGCACCGCATTTTCTGTCAGTCCGTGATCTGGGACATCAACGCCTTCGATCAATGGGGCGTTGAGCTGGGCAAGGTGCTGGCCAAATCGATCCTGCCGGAACTCACGGGTCCATCGACGGGGCAGCATGACGGCTCGACGGCCGGTCTGATTGAGAAGATCAAGGAGTGGCGGCACTAGTCGCCACTCGGTCGGGGCGCTTAGAGGCTCTCCATCGTCAGGGCGAGGGTGATGGGCAGGCGGACGCCCTCATGCTCACACTGTGCCCCTTCGATCTTGGCCTTCAGTCGCTGCATTTTATCGGTGGTGTCCTCCAACTGCGCGAAGGCCAGCAGGACGCCAAAGGTGCCGACGCCCATCCGGCCCACCTGATCTGTAAACCGCACATGGCCTGACAACAGCTGGGCGACATGGGTGAGGGCGGTCTCGGCCGCTTCCCCGCCATGGGTTGTCAGGATGTCGGGCAGGCTGGTCAGGGTGACACGCGCAAAACAGCCCGGACCATCGGCAACGCGCCGTTCCGTGCGGGCTTCGGTCAGGGCGCTGCGGAACGCCTGAGGACGCAGAACCGACAGGTCATTGTCCGTGCGGCTCTTGCGTTGCCAAGCGGCGAGCTCTCGCTTTGCCTCAGCCAGTTGCTGGCGAAGGTGATCAATTTCCGACAGGTATTTCTGGTTCGTGTCGCTTTTCAGCGACAGGGTCTTTCGTTCTGTGACGCTCATCAGCCAAATTCCCTCTGCGGCATCCTTCTTCTCTCGGCCCTGCGAGTTTCTGCTTCATGGCCAGAGACGTTAAGAATTGAACGACCGCCGATGCCTTGGGAAAATGCCGGGCTGTATTTTTACGGCAAATACTGTAGGGGCCTCTTTTTTCCGGGTGACGAGGAGAGAACATGGCCTTGGGAACGCCGCCTGTTGCAATCATTATGGGATCCACATCTGACTGGCCGACGATGAAAGCGGCCGCTGATGTCCTTGATGCGTTGGGCGTAGAGCATGAAGATCTCATCGTGTCGGCTCACCGCACGCCGGCGCGCCTGACGGAGTTCGCCAATGGCGCCGCGGACAAGGGCTACAAGGTCATCATTGCCGGGGCCGGCGGTGCTGCGCATCTGCCCGGCATGGTCGCCGCCATGACTCACCTCCCCGTGCTGGGGGTGCCGGTCATGAGCCGCGCCCTGTCGGGTTGGGACAGCCTTCTTTCAATTGTTCAGATGCCGGGCGGCGTGCCCGTGGGCACCCTGGCCATTGGTGAGGCCGGCGCCAAGAATGCCGGCCTGCTGGCAGCATCGATCCTGGGACTGAATGATGCCGCGCTCAGCGACAGGCTGGTGGACTGGCGGAAGAAACAGACCGACAGCGTCGTTGAGATGCCGCCGGTCCTGCCCATGGATCAGTAATGAGCCCGCTCGACCCAGGCGCGACAATCGGGATCGTCGGTACGGGCCAGCTGGGCCGGATGCTGGCCGTGGCTGCGGCGAAGCTCGGCTTTCGTGTTCACACATTCGGCCCGGAGGCTGATCCGCCCGCCGCCCGTGTCGCGGACGCCCATATCGCTGCGGCCTATGATGACGAAGCGTCGCTGAGAGCTTTCGCGGCGCAGGTTGATGCGGCGACCTACGAGTTTGAGAACATTCCCCCCGAAACCGTCCGTATCCTGCAGGATGCCGGCATTCCGGTGCGGCCCGGGGCGCGCATTCTGGCGGTCTGTCAGGACCGGATTGCGGAAAAAACCTTTCTGCGGGAGTGCGGGCTGACCACCGCACCATTTCATGCCGTCGATGATCTGGCCTCTCTGGAGGCGGCGGCCCGCAGCCTCGGTGGGCGCGGTATCCTCAAGACGCGGCGTTTCGGTTATGACGGGAAGGGGCAGGCGCGCATATCGGCGGAGACTGATCTTGCCGCCGCCTATGAGCATTGTGGCCAGTCGCCTTGTGTCCTTGAAGGGTTTGTCGATTTTGACTGTGAAGTATCACAGGTCGCGGCCCGCGGCGTCGACGGCGACATGGCCTTCTATGACCTGCCGCGAAACGAGCATGCGGACGGCATTCTGCGCCGAAGCATCGTCCCCGCCGGTGTTGGCACTGACATTGAGGCACAGGCTCGAGATCTGACTGCGAAGGTGATGGAAGCGCTGGACTATGTCGGCGTTCTGGCGGTCGAATACTTTGTGCACCCTGATGAGGGGCTCATCGCCAATGAAATCGCGCCGCGTGTCCACAATACCGGCCACTGGACTCACGAGGCCTGCATGGTGGGTCAGTTCGAACAGCACATACGGGCGGTTGCCGCCTGGCCGCTCGGCAATCCGGCCCGGCACAGCAATGCCATCATGACCAACCTGATCGGCGCAGAGGCCAATGATTGGCTGCGCCTAACTGTGCAGGCGGATCTGTCGGTGACGCTGTACGGTAAGGCGGAGGCGCGGCCGGGGCGCAAGATGGGCCACACGGTTGCCTTGTCCGAACGTTCAGACAGCTGACGAGCAAAAAAAACGCCCCTCGAAGGAGGGGCGTTCTGACAACGATGGATCTGGCTTAGTTGAATGCCTTTTCCATGTCCTTGAGGTGCGGGCGAACCAGAGCTTTTTCTTCTTCTGATACATTGGCCGTCGCTTCGAACAGCTTCAACGCCATTTCGATCTGCGGCTTCATCTGTGGCGGGATCATCTGCATCATTTCCGGTGTCATCTGCGCCATTTCATCCCGGTCGGATTGGGAAATGTTCAGCGCCATGAACACCATGGAAATATCGTCAGCCTTGGTGGCGAAGCTGTCGAGGGATGAGAAGCCACTGCTTTTCACCGCGGCGGCAACGTCATTGTGGAAGGCCTGATTGCCCTTTGTCAGTTCAAGGATACGCTCAAAGACCTGGAAATTGCCGTCCTTGTCGATCATCGTCGCCATGGCGTCTGGGCCACTGAACTGATTTTCAAGATCAAGGTCGGGATATTTGTCACCGACCGCTTCCAGCTTCTGAACAGCGTCAATGAAGTTGACGACGTCTTTCTCGGTGAAGGAGGGGGCGGCAAAAGCCATGGAACTCAGCGCAGCGAAAAGGGCTGCACAGATTGGTGTCACGAAACGCATTCTTTCTCTCCTGTCTGTCTGGGTGGAGCCTTGTTAGCCGCGCCGCGGACATTTCTGCAATGGCCGCGACGCGTGGGGTCGTTATGGATTTTCCAGATCGTAGACGAGGGTCTGGGTAAGGTCCGACGCCTGCAGGCCCGACGTTGCGCCGGTGGACGGGCGATATTTCCAACCCTCAATCGTCTGCCGGGCGTTTCGCTCAAAACACCGGTCCGTGGCCGAGATGACCCGGACATTCGTGACCGCGCCGCCATTGGTGACGTCATACTGGACGACGACACGGCCGGACAGGTTCCGCGCGGCGCAACTTTGCGGATAGCTGGGCGGGATGCGGATCAGCGGTTGCAGGCCGGTCAGGCTGACGGGGCCGATTTCTGTGATCGTCGTGGGGACGGCGGGCGGAGCAATGGTCGGGCCGGTCGGGTCTGTCTCCCTGGTGCGCGTCGTGGTCACGACTGGTGGCGGCGGCGGAAACTCGACAATGCGCTGAACCGGTCGTGCCGGCGGTGTGTCGACGATCTGTCGACCGATCGTCAGGACAGGCCGCTCGACGGGGTCCGCCATCTGCATTTCCTGCCTGATCAGGCCGAACATCACCAGAAACAGTACAACGGTCACGACCATCGCGATCGGTGAGCCGGCAAAAAACCTAAGCGTTCCCATGGGTTAACCCTCTTTTCTGTTGTCAGAAAGAAAGGCTAATCCGCGTTCGTTGAGACGAGAAGAAGATTTAGCAGTTGAACTGCCTGCTAGAACGAGCCTTGCTCGCCAAGGTCCCCCGGGCGGGCATTGATGTCCTGTGTCCGGCCTGAACACTGGCTGAACCCGGCGCGCCAGCCGGTGCGGTAGGACGAATCATTGTCGAAAAGAGCCTCGTCGCGGTACTGTTTCTGGGAAAAGCTCGTCTGCTGTGCCTCGGCCGTCCGGCAACCGTCGGAGAAGCCCGAAGGATAATAAGGACCTTCGACATCGGCTTCAGTGGCACAGCCCGAAAGGGCGGCGGCGGCCAGAACAGACAGGGCACACAGCCCGGCAATACGCGACATGACAGGTCCTTTGAAGGTCTTGATCTCTCCTAACGTTTCAGCGCCGGGAGGGCCAGTGGAAACGTCCCGTTAAATGTGCTGCTGTAGGGATTGCGCTGTGAACAGCAGCGCCGCCCATTCCTTTGATCAAGCCGACCCGGACGCCCCGCACATCCCGGCGGGGGTCGATCCTGCGGAACTGGCCGTCACCAGCCAGCGGGCCGAGCTGGCGCGGCGTCTCCTTGATATTCTCGCTCTGCCGGCCGGGCAGGTGAACGAAAATGAGCGGGCCTTCACCGGCGACATGCTCAATGAGCTTCTGGATTTCGTGCCTGACGTGCTCAAGATCGAAGTGGCCCAACGGCTCAGCTCTGTCCTGACGCCGCCCATCGCCCTTCTTCGCAGGTTGATCCTCGAACATATTGATGTTGCTGGATTTCTTCTGCGTGAGCTCAAGGATATCCCGGACTGTCTGCTCGTTGAGGCCGCGCGGGTAGGCCCTGCGCATCGCGATATCATCGTGCGTCGGCTGAAAATCACCGACATGGTCGCAGAGGCCCTGTTGGAAGCGGAAGACGTGCCAATTTCCCAGATGGTCTTGGCACGCAGCGAGGTCACGCTGGCCGAAACCCGGATTGACCGCCTCCTGCAGATGTCCATCGACTATCCTAGCCTGCGTGAGCCGCTTCTGCATCGCCTGGAACTGCAGCCCCGCCACGGCTTCACGATGTTCTGGTGGGTGAATGCTGTCGAGCGGCGCAAGATCTTCAGCCGCTTCGCCATTGATCGCGGCATTATCCAGAACTCGCTGAAGCAACTTTTTATCGAGGTCTTCCCGGACCCTGACCCTGACCTCGTGGTCAAGCGGGTGCTGACCCTGTGCGACCGGCGGCACCGGCCGCGCGGCAGCAACGGCGAAGCGGTGGCGATGGACATGGTCATCAAGATGCTGACCGCGGCCCGCGCCAATCCGACGCCAGAACGCTGTGCCGCCACGGGCCTTCTAGCCGGGGTGTCACCGGACACGGCTACGCGGGTCCTGTATGATCGGGGCGGTGAGCCTTTCGCGATCCTGTGCAAGAGCATTGGCATTTCGCGAAGCGCCTTTGCTGATGTCATGGTCAAGTCGCGCCTGATGCGGAAGGATGATGCGGCCGGGCCTGCCTTTGACGAGGAGAAGGCGGAGCACCTGATGGCCTCGTTCGATATGATCGCCCGGGACTATGCCCGCACGGTCCTGCGGTACTGGGACTGGCGCCGGGAAACCTATTCCAGCGCCCACTGACCCGCGGCGACCGCCCCTAAACGCCTCAAATCACCGAAAAACTTATCCCCGCCTGCGGCAAAGTGCCAAGATGGTGTTGCAATCGTGCGCGAAAATGCGATTTTGCGGTCGCTGTGAAGGACTGATCCTTCTGGCTCTTTGATTGTTCGATGCGTATCGCGGCCTCCGGGCCGCTGCCCGCATCATCACGGTCTGCAAGGACAAAGGTGGGATCAGTGACCCGCAATTTCGGGCGACAAGTCATTCTGGCCATCGTGCTGATGGTGCTCTGGCTTCTCTTATCAGGTTATTTCGATAATCCGCTGCTCGTGGGTTTTGGCATTGCCAGCGTTCTGTTCACAGTTTGGATGTCCCAGCGCGCCGGTATTCTGGACAGCGAAGGCGTGCCGACGAACGTCTTTCCCGGCGTTCTTACCTACATGTTCTGGCTGACGGTGGAGATCGGCAAGGCCAACATCGCTGTCGCTGTTGAGGCGTTGCGGCCCACCCTGAAGCTGTCGCCCCGCATGATCCGCGTGCCTGCGATACAGGCGAGCGATCTGGGCAAGACGATTTTCGCCAATTCCGTGACCCTGACCCCCGGTACCGTGACGGTTGATGTGGATCATCGTGGCCTTGTCATTCATGCCCTGACCGAGGCACTGGCCGACGAGGCGGCGATTGCCGAGATGGGCCACAAGGTCGCCCGGTTCGACAGCGCCACCCCGACCCCGGGAGATGCCTCATGATGTTTGCTGTTGCGACGGGCGCTATCGTGATTGCGATGGCCCTTGTGCTGTTCCGCGCCATTGTCGGTCCTACGCTTTACGATCGCGTGTTGGCGGTCAACAGCTTCGGGACCAAGACTGTCTTGCTGCTCGGGGTAATGGGCTATCTGATGGGGCGCCCGGACTTCCTCGACATCGCGCTGCTCTACGCCCTCATCAACTTTGTGGGCACCATCGCGATCTTGAAATTCTTCCGCTACGAGGCGCTGTCGCCAGCGATGTCGGGCACCATGGTGGCGGCTCCCCAGGATTTTGAAGAAGAAGAGGACGATGCCCGTGCTTGAGACCGTGCTCGACATCCTGTCCTGGATCCTGTTTCTCCTTGGCGGCTTTTTCATCCTGACCGGCGCCATCGGCGTGATCCGGTTCCCTGATTTCTATACGCGTCTGCACGCTGCCGGTGTGACCGATACGCTGGGCGCTGATCTTATTCTCCTCGCCATGGTGTTCCAGTCCGATAACTGGATCACGATCGTGAAGCTCTTCATCATCTTTGTCTTCCTGCTGCTGACCAGTCCGGTCTCAACGCACGCCGTGGCGCATGCCGCCTGGGCCAAGGGCCTGAATCCGCGCACGGGCAAGGACCTTCACTATCCTGAAGACGACGAGGATGTGATTCATCCGCCTAAAGAGGTGAAGCCATGAACGCCGAACCGCTTGCGCTGGTGTCGACCTTTGAGACACCGCTGTCGCCGACTGTCCTTCTGGACGTGGCCATCCTGTCTCTGCTCGTCGTCTGCGCCGTGGCCATGATTAACATGCGTCGCCTGTTCGGAGTCGCCATGCTGTCTGGCGTCTACAGTTTCCTCTCGGCCCTGTTCTTTGTGGCGATGGATGCGGTCGATGTGGCGTTCACCGAAGCGGCCGTGGGGGCAGGGGTCTCCACCGTTCTCGTCCTGTCGGGCATGGCGCTGGCCTCCCGGCGAGAGAAGCCGGTGTCCAAACAGCGCATCTATATGCCGCTCGTCATCGTCACCATTGTGGGCGCCGCGCTGATCTACGCCACAATCGACATGCCGGCGCTGGGCGACCCGAACAGCCCGGTGAATTCGCATGTGGGCATGGCCTACGTCGCCACGTCGCCGCAGGACATCACGGTCCCGAATATCGTCACCGGCGTGCTGGCCAGCTATCGCGGCTATGACACGTTTGGTGAAACGGTGGTGGTTTTCACCGCCGGGATTGCCTGTCTTCTTCTGCTGGGATGGGGATCGATGCGCGGGGGACGGAATGTCTCCGACCCTGAAGAGCGTCAGGCGCTGGGTGCACCCACGCCGGCCGACGAAGCGATGGCGCGGGAGAACGAGGCGGCGGAAATCCGCAATCGCGAGGGGGAGCCAAGCTGATGGGTCACATCATCCTGCGCGTTACGATCAAGCTTCTTTTCGCGCCTATCATCCTGTTTGCCTTCTACGTTCAGTTCCACGGGGATTACGGTCCCGGTGGTGGGTTCCAGGCAGGCGTTATTCTGGCGGTTGCCTTCGTCCTTCATGCCTTGGGGTTCGGCGTCGACGCCACCAAGAAAGTGGTGCCACCAACGATCCTGCCTGCGGTCATGGCCGTCGGCGTGCTGATATATGGCGGTACGGGCGTATGGACGCTTCTGCTGGGCGGCAATTTTCTCGACTACGATGTGATCGACCCGACGAGCCACCACAATGCCGGCCAGCATCTGGGCATCCTGCTTGTCGAAGGTGGCGTCGGACTGGCCGTGGCCTCGACCATGCTGCTCATTTTTTATGTATTCTCGAGCCGTGAGGCCGAGCCCCAGGACGACGCGTGGTAAGACAATGATCGAATTCATCCTTGCACGGTTCAATTATTGGATTGTCATCGTCCTGATGATGACGGGCCTCTATATTGTTTTCTCACGCGGCAATCTTGTGAAGACCATTGTCGGTCTGAACCTGTTCCAGACCTCTGTGTTCATCTTCTACATCACGATGGGGAAGGTCACCGGCGGGACGGCCCCCATTCTCCTCGGCGGGCACGATGACGGCGGAGACGGCGACGGACATGGAGACGGGCACGGTCCCGCTTTGCCTGAGGCCCCAACCGGACCTGTCGGCTCATACCCGGCTGGCATGTCAGCGGAGATGCAGCGCGCCAATCCCGATGAGGATCTGTCCGCAGGCCCGGCCCTGCCGGAAGGTCATGATCCGGGCGTCGGTCATTCAGAAGCCCTCAACGCTGATGAGGCCGCAAGTTATGTGACCGGCGATGCCGCCAATTCCCTCTCGGCGAACATGCCGGGCGAGGCCCATGCCGAAATGGAGAACATTGACGGTCTCCATGACGTGCCAACGGGCGCGGCCAATGGTCTTCTTGATCCGATGACCCCCGGGGAAGCGGCCCACAGCACGCCGCCCCTCGAGGCGATCGACCCTTCCCATCCGGTGGCGGAGCACGCCGCCGATGCGGCCCATCACGGGGCGGACGTCGCCGGGCATGCCATCGATGTTCTGTACTCCAACCCCTTACCCCATGTTCTCATCCTGACGGCCATCGTCGTGGGCGTCGCGACCACAGCGGTCGGCCTGGCGATCGCGATCCGCATTCGTGAGGCTTACGGCACGATCGAAGAAGACGCGCTTGAAGACATGGACAATTACGCAGAATTCGGTCGCAGCATGTTCAGCACCTCCAACGGGACCAAGACCTCCGAGGGAGCGGCGTCGTGAATATCAGCGAACATCTCCCCATCCTTGCCGTCGTCGTGCCGCTTCTGGCGGCGCCGATCTGCATCATGCTGCCCAAGGGGACGCTGTCTTGGGCATGGGCCACGATCGTCAGCTGGGTTACCTTTGCCATCTGTCTTGCGCTCTTCGATCAGGTCTATGCGGCCGAGGCGCTGCAATATGATCTCGGCGGCTGGTCCGCGCCCTTCGGCATTGTCTACCGCATCGATATTCTGGGCGCGTTGATCCTCTGCCTGGTGTCGGGCATCGCCGCCTTTGTGTTCCCCTATGCGCGGGAAAGCATCCGCAAGGAGCTGGGCGACGAGCAATCCAACGGTTTCTACACGATGCTTCTGGTCTGCATGGCTGGCCTAATGGGCGTTGTGGCCACTGGTGACGCCTTCAACGTGTTCGTGTTTCTCGAGGTCAGCTCGCTGAGCACTTACGCGCTTGTCGCCATGGGCGCACGGCAGGACCGTCGCGCCTTGACCGCAGCTTTCACTTATCTCGTGCTCGGCACGATTGGCGCGACATTCTTTGTCATCGGCCTTGGCCTTCTTTACCAGGCCACCGGCACGCTCAACA
Source organism: Parvularcula sp. LCG005 (assembly GCF_032930845.1). Lineage (GTDB taxonomy): Bacteria > Pseudomonadota > Alphaproteobacteria > Caulobacterales > Parvularculaceae > Parvularcula. The sequence goes on from NZ_CP136758.1 coordinate 630,654, forward strand.
TGCTGGACCTGCATGACCGCCTCGCGGGACAGGATAACCGCGTTGTGCGCGCAGGGTTTGCCTTCATCGTGACGGGTCTGGGGCTCAAGCTGGCCATGTTCCCGCTGCACCGCTGGCTGCCCGATGCCTATACCTACTCGCCGTCCGCCGTGACCGCCTTCCTCGCATCGACCGCCACGAAGGTGGCCGTCTTTGCGATGCTGCGTTTCCTCTTCACCGTGTTCGGCTTCACCTTCGCCTTCATGGATGTGGCGCTGTTCCTGTTCATTCTCCTTGGGTTGGCTGGCATGTTCGTCGCCTCGCTGATCGCGGTCTTCCGGGACGACGTGAAGCAGATGCTGGCATTCAGTTCTGTCGCGCAGGTCGGCTACATGCTGCTCGGCATTTCGTTTGCCACAGTCGATGGCGTCAGTGCGGCTGTCATGCACGTGTTCAACCACGCGCTGATGAAGGCCGCCCTGTTCATGGCGGTCGGTGCCGTCTTCTACGCCACGCGCTCGCACCAGATTTCGGCCTATCGCGGTCTGGGCAAGAGGATGCCGTTTACCGCCGCCTGCTTCATCATCGCTGGCTGCAGTCTGATCGGCTTTCCGTTCACGGCGGGCTTCATCTCCAAGGCGATGCTGCTGAATGCCGCGTTCTCGGCGACCCTGCCAGTGCCATCGCTGCTGATCGCCATTCTGATCCTGATGTCATCGCTTCTCGCGGTCGCCTATATTGGCCGCGTGGCCTGGGCGATGTTCCTGCTCGACCCGCCGCCCAATTGTGCGCCGGTCCCGCGCATCCCCTATCTGATGCTGGTGCCCATGGCCGCTATGGTTCTCGCAAATCTTTACGTCGGCGTTGATGCAGAAGGTCTCGCGACCATCACGCGCCGCGGTGCTGAAACCCTGATGAGCTCCGGGCTCCTCGGCACAGGAGGGGCACGCTGATGTTGCCGACGCTTCCCCTGGCGGCAGAAGACGCCATCCTCTTTGCGCTGTTCATTCCGCTGATCGGCTTCTTTGGCCTGATGTTCACGTCAAAGTCGCCGAATCTGCGCGAAGGGGTCACGCTGACCTTTGCGGTCCTGACCTTCCTCATGGTGCTGACCATCCTCGCGGATGTCATCGCCGGCGGTCGTCCCTCAGTCACCCTGTTCGAAATGCTGCCCGGCCTGTCGATCTCTTTCACGGTCGAGCCGCTGGGGGCGATGTTCGCCACAATCGCCTCGGGCCTGTTCATCGTGAACAGCTGCTATTCCATCGGCTATATGCGTGGAAACAATGAGAAGCATCAGACCCGCTTCTATATGTGTTTCGCCATTGCCATCGCGGCCGCGCTGGGCATTGCCTTTGCGGGCAATCTGCTCACCTTCTTTGCGTTCTACGAGCTTCTCACGATCAGCACGTTCCCGCTCGTCACGCATAAGCGCGATGAGAAGGCGCGGGCGGGGGGCCGGGTCTATCTTGGCATCCTTGTGGGCACGTCGATCGGTCTGCTGCTGCCCGCCGTCATCTGGACCTATGTCATGACGGGCACGACGGATTTCACGCTTGGCGGGATATTGAGCGATGCTCCGGACATGCGCGGCTGGGTACCGGTGGTGCTGCTCGGCCTGTTCCTGTGGGGCGTGGGCAAGGCGGCGCTGATGCCGTTCCATCCCTGGTTGCCGAATGCCATGGTCGCACCGACGCCAGTCTCGGCTTTCCTGCACGCCGTCGCGGTGGTGAAGGCCGGCGTGTTCGGTGTGCTGAAAATCGCGGTCTACGTTTTTGGCGTGGACTATCTGTCGGGTTCCAGCGCCACAGACTTCTTCCTGTGGGTGGCAGGGCTGTCGATCCTGCTTGCCTCGGCCATTGCGATGACTCAGGACAATCTGAAATCACGGCTTGCCTATTCCACGATTTCGCAGCTGTCCTATGTGACCCTCGGCGCGCTGATCGCGAACCAGATGGGCGTTCTTGGTGGCGCGACACAGATCGCCGCCCACGCGCTGGGCAAGATGACCCTCTTCATGTGCGCAGGGGCGATCTACACCTCGCTTCACAAATCCAACATCTCCGAGATGCGCGGCACCGGTCGCCAGATGCCATGGACATGGGCGGCCTATATTATCGGCGCCTGCTCGATCATCGGCCTGCCGCCCATGGCGGGGTCCTGGCCGAAATTCTATCTCATGCTTGGCGCTGTCGATCGCGGCACACTGATGCTGATCATTGTGCTGATCGTCTCAAGCCTGATGAACATCGTCTATCTGCTGGCGCCTGCGGCCCGGGCCTTCATGGATCCGCGCCCCGACGGCTCTACGGGTGCAATCCGAATGCAGGAAGCACCGCTCTTCTGCCTGATCCCTGCTTATGTCACCGCCATTGGCACGATCATCCTGTTCTTCTTTATGGACTCGCTCGTCGGGTTTCTTGAGCCGATTTTGGGAGCGTCATGATGGACCAGCCGCACGAAATCCTGCCCGAAGAAAAGTCCGTCTGGGAAAAGCCCGGTACAATGCGCATCATCTGGATCGTGCTGATCGGCGGGTCCGTTGTGTCGGCCATTGGGGGCTTCGTCCTCGCGTCGATGCACAAGCTGGGGCACTATCCGCATTTCGAGGGCAAGACCGGGCTGGCTGGTGTCATCGGCGGCATGGCGGATCATTTTCCGGCCTTCTACGCCTTGGTCGGGTTTGTCAGCTTCGCGTTCATCGTTCTGGCGGGCCAGCATCTGCGCAAGATCCTCATGCGGTCCGAAGACTACTACGATGACGATGCGCCCCAGCCGAAAGCAGCGCCGCATGAAGACGGGACCGCATCATGAGCGCGATCCCGGTGTCCACGACTCCGCGCTTTGGCGATCAGGCCGCGCTTTATGATCAATATCGCCCGTATTATCCTACTGCCCTTTTCGACCACATCCTCGGAAAAGTGACCGGACGGCGTTTGGCGGTTGATCTGGGGTCTGGTACAGGCCGGACACTCCGCCCGCTGACCACAATCTTTGATACGGTCATCGCCATCGAACCGGACGCCGACATGGCTGCGCATATCGCGCCGTCGCCGGGCTTGCGTGTGCAGACCAATACGGCCGAGACAGCGACTCTGCCAGCCGGGATCGACCTTGTCTGTTGCGGTACGTCCTTTCACTGGATGGACGGTGACGCCGTCCTGTCCCGACTTGCCCCCCTGATGGCACCCGGCGGCGCGTTGGCCATTCTGACCTATTATCGCCCCGATCCGGGCCCCGCCGCGAAAGGCGTGGTCGAGCAGGAATTCGCCGAGCGCTGGAACGCGCACAAGAATGACGGACAGCATCGTCATTCCGCGCCCCAGCGCACGGTTGGTGATCACCCGGACTGGCAAACGCCAGAGCGGGTGATGATCCCCGCAACGTACGAGCTGTCGGCTGACGCCTATGCCGGTTTCTTTGCGACTACGTCCTATGGCGCGGCGTATCTGAAGACCCTGGACGACCCCGCCGATTATCTTTGCGATCTGGCCGGACGCCTGGCCGCGGCCGCAGGTGCCGATCCGATGCCTGTTTCGCTTCCCGTTGAACTCGTTCTCTCGCGCCCCGTTCGCGCAGGAGCCTCCGCATGACACAGATCCTTCCCGCCGCTTTCAGTCCCGCCCTGATCCTTATTATCGGGGGCCTGCTGGCAGGCTTTTTGCCGCGAGCCCTCCGTAATCTCGTTGGACTGGCCACGGTCGTGATCAGTATCGTTCATCTCCTGGCCTATGGTTTCCCAGGGTTTGGCGAACAGCTTCTGTTCGGCGAGCGAACATTGTCCGGTCTCGATATCACGATGATCCGGGTCGACCGCCTGTCGATGATCTTCTCAATCGCCTTCCATATCGCGGCGATGCTGAACGTGATTTATGGCTGGCGTCACGCCACGCGGCTCGAGTTCTCCATGGGCCTGATCTATGCCGGGGCGGCCATTGGCGGCACACTGGCCGGGGATCTCCTGACTCTGTTCATCTACTGGGAACTGGCCGCGCTTTCCTCCGTGTTCATCGTCTGGGCCGGGGGCGGGCATTCTGCGTTCAAGGCTGGGATGCGCTATTTCGTGTTTCAGGTGGTCTCGGGTCTCTGCCTGCTTGCCGGTCTGGTCATGCACTATGCGTCGACGGGCAGTGTGGCGTTCAACTCCTTCATCACCGGCTCCGGTGCCCTTGCGGACCTGTCGCCAGCCGCCGTGCTGATCCTCGTCGCCTTCGCCATCAAGGCAGCGTTCCCCCTCGTGCATACCTGGCTTCAGGACAGCTATCCGAAGGCCAGCGCGGTCGGCACCGTCCTTCTGTCAGCGTTCACCACCAAGATGGCCATCTACACCCTGGCGCGCGGCTTTGCCGGTCTCGATGCCCTGATCGTCATCGGCTGCATCATGACCGCATTCCCGGTGTTCTTCGCGCTGATTGAAAACGATCTGCGCAAGGTGCTGGCATACTCCCTGAACAACCAGCTCGGGTTCATGGTCTGCGCCATTGGTATCGGCACCCCGCTGGCGCTGAATGGCGCAGCGTCCCACGCATTCGTGCACATCATCTACAAGGCGCTCCTGTTCATGAGCATGGGCGCGGTTCTCGTCCGGACCGGTACGACCAAGGCCAGCGAGCTTGGCGGCCTACACAAATCGATGCCGTGGACGACCGTATTCTGTATCATCGGGGCGATGTCGATTTCGGCGTTTCCGCTTTTCTCCGGCTTTGTCGCCAAGTCGATGATCACGCTTGCCGCGTCAGAGGCGCATCTTGTCTTTGCCTATCTGGTTCTGCTGTTCGCCAGCGCTGGTGTGCTTGAGCACTCGGGCATCAAGATCCCGTTCTTCGCGTTCTTCGCCCATGATCAGTACGCGCCGTCCATCACCGGCAAACCGCGTCCTGCCGAAGCGCCAGCACCCATGATCATCGCCATGGGTCTGGCAGCGTTTCTCTGCATTTTCATCGGTGTACAGCCACAATTCCTGATGGCGCTTCAGCCATTTGAGGCGGAGTACCAGGCCTATACCCAGGCCCATGTGGTGACGCAGATGCAGCTTCTGCTCTTCGCGATCCTCGCTTTTGCGCTGCTTGTGAAGTTCAAGCTCTATCCGCCGGAGCTGCCGTCGGTGAACCTCGACGTCGACTGGCTGTGGCGTGTACCGGGCCGCATTGCCCTGATGGGGGCAGTGCGCGGGACGGCTGCTGTCTGGCACAAGGTCTGGTGGGGCATCCGCGCCGTCGTCGGTAAATCCATCAATGGTCTTTACACGACCCATGGACCTGAAGGCGGCATGGCGCGCAGCTGGACAGTTGGTTACACCGCACTGACAACCGCGGGCGTGCTTGGGGTAGTGTTGTTGGCTGTATTCTTCCTGAATTAGAATATTAACGGGTCGTCAATCAATATTGACGGCCTGTTACCGCTTCTGTTCAACTTTGTATAAAAAGAAACGGGAAACTTATCCTCGCTATAGTTGTATCCATTACACTGATACAGCCGGAAGGGAGTCCGGCGTAACATTTTGTAGAGGGTCACGCGAGATGATGCACGAAGATGCGGGTAATATCGCCCAGGACTGGCACGCTTTCACCGCTCGCCGGTTGGTCGCCAATGAATTCCGGATCGCCGAAAGCGCGTTATTGGGACAGACACGGTCGACGGCTGATATTGCTCAGGCGCGACAGGTCGCGATGTACCTTGCCCATGTGGTGTATCAGCTGAGCTACAACGACGTAGCTGCCGCCTTCGGACGGGAGCGGAGTACCGTCTCCCACGCCTGCGCCCTCGTCGAAGACCTCCGCGATGACCCCGCCTTCGACAGTCGCCTCGACAAGCTTGAAGAACGTCTGCAGCAGCTTGACCGCCTGCGTCGTGGTGACCGCGTCGAGCGTAAGAGCCTGCCTGATATCTGTACGCTGATCGCAGCGCGTGCCTGAACGTCAATCGAGCCCGACCAGACGCCTGATATCGGCGGGCGTGGCACCATCGTCTCGCAATGTGCGCAGGGCCTTGGCATCGTTGCGCTTGGCAAGCCGCTCGCCCTGATCATCATTGATTAGACGATGATGCTGGTAAAGCGGCGGTGACGCGCCGAACAGGCGATAGAGCAGCACGTGCAGGTCGGCCGACTGTCGCAGGTCCTCACCGCGAACAATGTGCGTGATGCCCTGCAGGATATCATCATGGACGGAGGCAAGGTGATAGCTGGTCCCGATATCCTTCCGCCCAAGGATGACATCACCGAAAACCGAAGGGTCAGCTTTGTGTGACACAACGCCGTTTGCGGTCACTTCGGACCAGAAGAGCTCAGAAAACTCAGTGCCGAGCCTGTCCTGGCAGGCGGACATCGACAATCGCCATGAATAGGCCGCGCCGGCGGCAAGACGGTCTTCTTCCTCCTCTTGGGGTAGGGGGCCGCTGGTGAAGCGGGGCGGCAGATCCCCATGGGGGGCGCCCGCAATCTCGTTCACCTCGCGCCGGGTCAGAAAGCAGCGATAGACAAGACCCGTAGCCGCCAGCGCCGACAGTCGCGCCTCGTACTCGGCGAAATGGTCGGACTGGCGCCGGACGGGCGACTGCCAGTCCAGGCCCAGCCAGCGCAGGTCTTCGTAAATGGCGTCCTCGAAGACAGGCCGCGCGCGGGTCTGGTCGATGTCTTCGATACGAAGAAGCATCGTGCCGCCCGGCTCGCTCATGGCCGCTTGCTGAACGCAGAGCGCCGAATAGGCATGGCCCAGATGCAGGTAACCAGTGGGTGAGGGGGCAAAACGGGTAATGAGAGCCATGATGTCTTCCATGCCGTGTGAACGCAGTGATGAAAAGGTTCGGCCTTGGCCATACGGCCTTTTAGGAATTTTCGGTTACGCCTGTGTCGCGACCCGGTGGACCGGGCCTTCAGTGAGTTGCGTTTAATGTTCGAGAAGACCGAAATCCGTCGTTCGAAGAAGAAACTGATGGTCCGCCTGACGCTGGCCAATGGCGACATTGTCGACGGCGACATCTTTGTTGCACGCGATGAGCGCCTGACCGACCTCCTGAACGATGATCGCGCCTTCATTCCGGTCGAAATGACGGAAGGACGGGTCATGGCGCTGGCCAAGAGCACCATTACGTCGGCTGCGATCGTTGCCGAGCAGGCCCCCCTGTCCGATGAGCCCCACAAGATCCTTCGCGTTGAGCCTGCGGCGAGCGATGCCGAGGTTCGTCAGGCCTGGATGGCACGGCTGAAAGCCTGTCACCCTGATCGTCTTGCGGCGCTGGGGCTCGATGACGAGATCGTGGTCACCGCCCGCCGCGTCGCCCAGGAAATCAATGCTGCGTATGATGACATCATGTCGGAGCGGCGTGCTCGGGCAAAATCGGCCGCGTGATCATTTCCGCCCTCTACAGATGAAGGGGCTGACGTTCCCGATGAATTGATGTTAACCTTTCCCATCAGGTGGGGACGGCATGACATTCAAATTTGCAAAAATGATCGGTGTGGCCGCCTGCGCGGCACTTGGCCTCGCCGCCGTTCCGGCCTGGGCGCAGCTCTCTGTTGCGGATCAGGACCGCTTTGACCGGGTGCGCGCGATGCCGCCGTCGGTCGAAACCTTTGCCATCTCGCTGCAGGCCCGGGGTAAAAAGTCGGACAGCCGGATGACGTCGGTGGGCCGGGTCAGCCTGTCCCAGGCAGGGGGCAGCGCCAATCTTCCCGGCACGCATTGCCGCGCAGACTTCCGGGTCGATGGGCAGGGGGACCAGCAACTCCTTTTTGACACCGACTACGACAGCGCTGCCATTGTCGACTATTACGATTTCAAGGCGATGATCTGGGTGGCGCGGTCGGGACAGGACGGACCGTCATTCTCCCAAAACGGACAGGGCGCGGACGGGCACTGCGTTTATCAGATCTCGATCCTGCCTGAAGCGATGTACCAATATGCGCCAGTCGGCGTGATGGCGTTTGACTCAGGCCAGTGCCGCGGCGGCTCGCTGATAACACAGGCGCGGGCATTCGATGGCGCCGTCGTCGGTCGCTGGCGTCGCCAGGTTGCGAATGACCAGTGGTTTGCGATGGATTTTCTGCCCGCCGATGGCGGCGGGGCCAACAATCTCTTTGCGCGCCCCAGTGGCGACCGGACCAAGCCGGTGGAATTTATTGAGACCGCGGGCTGGTCTTATGCTGTTGAAAAGCTGCAGTTGGAAACCGAACGCGGCCAGTCGTGCCGCGTCCGCTATGCTGTTTATCGACGCCAGAAATAGGCGGGATCAGGCGCCAGCGCCGCCGACGGTGAGGCGATCGATTTTCAGACTTGGCTGACCCACCCCGACAGGCACACCTTGGCCGGCCTTGCCGCAGACACCGATACCGGGATCCAGTGAGAAATCGTTGCCGACCATCGAGACGCGTTTGAGGACGGTCGGGCCGTCGCCAATGAGGGCGCAGTTTTTGAGCGGACGTCCGAGCTTGCCGCCTTTGATCTCGTAAGCCTCGGTGCAGTTGAACACGAACTTGCCGGAGGTGATGTCGACCTGACCGCCGGAGAAATTGACGGCGAAGACGCCGTCCTTGACGCTCTCGATCAACTCCGCCTGGCTGTGCTTGCCGCCTTCCATATAGGTATTGGTCATCCGCGGCATGGGCGAGTGCTCATAGCTTTCGCGACGGCCATTGCCGGTGGGCTCCACACCCATCAGCCGCGCATTCAGCCGGTCCTGCATGAAGCCTTTCAGGACCCCATCCTCGATCAGCACATTACGCGATGTCGGCGTGCCCTCATCATCGATGGTGAGAGAGCCGCGACGACCTTCGATCGTACCATCGTCGATAACGGTCACGCCATCCGCAGCGACTTTCTCATTGAGAAGCCCGGCGAAGGCCGACGTCTTCTTGCGATTGAAGTCACCTTCAAGCCCGTGGCCGACAGCTTCGTGCAGCAGGACACCGGTCCAGCCCGAGCCGAGCACGACTTCGGTTTCGCCAGCCGGGGCAGGGACAGCTTCAAGATTGACCAGCGCCATGCGCAGGGCTTCATCCACCTGCGACTGCCAGAAATCGGGCTGCATATAATCTGTGTAGAGGCGACGACCGCCGGCACCGGTGGAGCCGCCTTCCTGCCGGTCGCCTTCGCCAGCCGTGACCGAGACATTGAGTCGCACAAGCGGGCGAATGTCGCGAACGATCAAACCACCCGGACGCATGATCTCAACAATCTCCCACGTGCCCGACAGGCTGGCCGAGACCTGACGAACCCGGGAATCCTTGTCGCGGGCATAAGCGTTGATCTGCTCAAGCAGTTTGACCTTGTCGGCAAACGGTACGGCATCGAGGGGATTGTCATCTGTATAGAGGTGACGATTGGTGCCGCGAGGGCCCGCCGCCAGTGTGCCATCATGCCCCGTCTTCACCGCCTGGACTGACTGAGCGGCCCGTTTGATGGCCGCTTCGTTCAGTTCCGAAGAGTGTGCGTAGGCGCTTGTCTCGCCCAGGACCGCCCGCAGGCCAAAGCCCTGGCTGACGTCATAACTGGCGGATTTCAGGCGGCCATCATCGAAAACGAAGGCCTCGGACTGGGAATATTGGAGATAGAGCTCGCCGTCATCGCAACCGTTCAGGGCATTGTCGACAATGCGTTGGGTGGCTGCGGCGTTGAGGTCAGTGCGGTCAAAAAAGCTGGCTGTCATGGGTATCTACCTAAGCATATGAGGGCGCCACGCCTAGGCCTGATCGCTATTCCTTCAAATTAGGTAACGCTTAATTCAACATGCGGCGCTTCAACCTGTTGATGCCCAGGATGATCCGGCGCATAAGCGCGTCCAAATATTGATTCACCGCAACGAAGCGACCCTCTGATGAAAGCTTTCTTGACGGCGGCTACCGCTGCTTTTTCGACTCTCCTCGCATCCAGTGCCTTTGCGCAGGATGACTTGCCTGTAGATGGCTCGATCTCGATGCGCGCTGCCGCATCGCCGATCGCGGAGCAGGTTCACGACTTCCACAATTACATCATGATGCCTGTGATGGTCGGGATCAGCGTCTTTGTTCTGGCGCTGCTGGTCTGGGTGCTGGTCCGCTACAATGCCAAATCGAACAAAGTGGCACAGAAGTTCAGCCACAATACGCTGGTCGAAGTGATCTGGACCCTGGGTCCTGTGGTGATCCTGATCTTCATCGCGATCTATTCGTTCGAGCTTCTGTTCAACGAAGGGCAGATCCCGGATGCTCAGGTCCACGAATATGAGGCGGGTACCGTTCAGGCTGCTGTCCCGAATGATTTCATCGAGGCGCGCAAGGTCAAGAAGCAGAAGCACCTGCAGGTCGAGCTGGTGAACCAGTCGACAAGCGAGACGACGCTTCTCCGCGCTCGCGAAGACTATGACGTCGATGGTTTTGGCGATGAGCAGATGATCGTTACGCTCGAACAGCCGGTTCAGGCGGGTTACCGTCTGCGCGTGACGGCAGGCCGCAGCGTGGTGGGTGATACCATCGTTCCCGCACCAACCGTCACGATCAAGGCCACCGGCTTCCAGTGGGGCTGGACCTATGGTTATCCGGATTTTGGCGACTTTGAATTCGACTCCCTGATTGCACCGAAGGATCAGGTCAGCCCTGAGCTGTTCCGCTTTGCCACCACCAATGACGTGGTCGTCCCGGTGGGTGAGACAATTCGCGTCGTGACGACAGGCCGGGATGTGATCCATTCATGGGCCATGCCTGCATTTGCCGTGAAGATTGACGCTGTCCCTGGCCGTCTGAATGAGACCTGGTTCCTCGCCGAGCGTGAGGGCATGTATTACGGTCAGTGCTCAGAGATTTGCGGTATTGACCACGCCTACATGCCGATTTCCGTTCGCGTCGTTTCGCGGCCTGAATTCGAAGCCTGGGTTGATGAGCAGCGTGAATTTGGTGGCCTTGAGCCGCTGTTCGCCGCTGCCGGTCCAGATGCGGGTGAGACAACCCGGGACTTCGCCGCGACTGCGGCACCACAACAAGATTTAAACTAAGAGGGCGAACCATCATGACGATGACCCACGACAGCACCTCAGCCGCTCCTGCCCACGACCATGGTCACGATGACCACGATCACAAGCCGAGCTTTTTCGTCCGCTGGTTCTTCTCGACGAACCACAAGGATATCGGGATCCTGTATCTGATTTTCGCAATTTTTGCGGGGATCTTTGGCGGCGCCCTGTCCGGCCTGATCCGGGCCGAGTTGGCCGAGCCAGGCATTTCGATTGAAGGCGCAGCCGGTGCCAGCACCGATGGCGGCGGCTTCCTGATCCACATGACGTCAAAGACCAAGATGGTGGAGCCTGTCGATGGCGCCTGCCCATCGGGCGGCGTGGCGCGTGGTGACATGTGCGAAGTGCCACGGACGATGAGCGAACGCGAAACGTCGGCGAAGAACTTCTACAACGTGATCATCACCTATCACGGTCTGATCATGATCTTCTTCCTGGTCATGCCGGCGCTGATTGGCGGTTTCGGGAACTTCTTTGTGCCGATCATGATCGGCGCGCCCGATATGGCCTTCCCGAGGATGAACAACATTTCGTTCTGGCTCTACGTCGCTTCCGGCGCGTTGCTGACGCTGTCACTGTTTGCGCCATCCTATGGGGCCGAGCTTGGCTTTGGCGGGGGCTGGGTGCTCTATCCGCCGCTGTCGACCTCGACTGCCGGCCCGGCCATGGACCTGCTGATCGTCTCTCTGCACCTTGCCGGTGCGAGCTCGATCCTTGGCGCCATCAACTTCATCACCACGATCTTCAACATGCGTGCGCCTGGCATGACGCTGCACAAGATGCCGCTCTTTGCCTGGTCGGTGCTGGTCACAGCCTTCCTGCTGGTTCTGTCTCTGCCTGTTCTTGCCGGGGCCATCACCATGCTCCTGACCGACCGCATGTTCGACACGGCATTCTTTGATGCCGCCCGCGGCGGTGATCCGATCCTTTACCAGCACCTTTTCTGGTTCTTCGGTCACCCTGAGGTGTACATCCTGATCCTGCCGGCCTTCGGCATCATCAGCCACATCGTGTCGACCTTCTCGCGCAAGCCGGTCTTCGGTTATCTGGGTATGGCCTACGCCATGGTCGCGATCGGGTTCGTCGGCTTCATCGTGTGGGCACACCACATGTATACGGTGGGTCTGTCGCTTGAGATGAAAGCCTACTTCGTGGCGGCGACCATGGTCATCGCCGTACCGACCGGGGTGAAGATCTTCTCGTGGATCGCCACCATGTGGGGTGGGTCGATCCAGCTGCGTACGCCCATGATTTGGGCCATCGGCTTCATCTTCCTCTTCACCGTCGGTGGTGTGACGGGCGTGCTGCTCGCGAACGCCGGTATCGACCACTATATGCACGACACCTACTACGTGGTTGCGCACTTCCACTACGTGCTGTCGCTCGGCGCCGTATTCGGGATCTTTGCGGCCTGGTATTACTGGCACGAGAAGATGTTCGGCCGGTCCTATAACGAGCTGCTGGCCAACCTGCACTTTGCAGTGATGTTCATCGGCGTGAACCTGATCTTCTTCCCGCAGCACTTCCTTGGTCTGCAGGGCATGCCACGTCGGTACATCGACTATCCAGAGGGCTTTGCGTTCTGGAACCACGTGTCCTCAATCGGTTACGTGATCATGGCCGGTTCGCTGATCATCTGGTTGATCGTTGAGTTCGATGCCTTCTTCCTTCGCCGGAAGAAAGCCGTCGACAACCCATGGGGTGAGGGCGCGACGACACTGGAATGGACGCTGCCTTCGCCGCCTCCATATCACCAGTTCAACGAGCTGCCGAAAATCAAATGAGCGCTCCGCACACAGAGCCATTAGAAGAGGGGGGCGCCGCGGCGCCCCTTTCGCGTGAAAAGAATGGCGCGATGTCCCTTGCGGGCCCGCGCGACTATTTCTCCCTGCTCAAACCCCGGGTGATGAGCCTCGTGATTTTCACGGCGCTGGTCGGCATGGTCGCCGCACCGGGGCCCATCACCAACTGGCCGTTGGCCCTTTTGTCCCTCTTTGCCATTGCGGTGGGGGCAGGGGCGTCAGGCGCGCTGAATATGTGGTGGGATCGCGATATTGACGCCATCATGACACGGACGAAAAAGCGGCCGATTCCGGCAGGTCTCGTCCCGTCGGCAGAGGCTTTTGCGTTTGGCAGCGTCATGTCGCTGCTCGCGGTCTGGCTGCTGGCGCTGACGTCGGGTTATGTTGCGGCCGGTCTTCTCGCCTTCACGATCTTCTTTTACGTCGTCATCTATTCCATGGGGCTGAAACGCTCGACGCCCCAGAATATCGTTATTGGCGGGGCTGCCGGTGCGTTGCCCCCGGTCGTGGGCTGGGCCGCCATTACGGGCACAGCGCCGTTCGAGGCATGGCTTCTCTTTCTCATCATCTTCATGTGGACGCCGCCGCATTTCTGGGCCCTCGCCCTGTTGAAATCCGGGGATTATGAAGCAGCCGGCATTCCGATGATGCCCAATGTGAAGGGCGCAGCGCACACCAGACATCTGATCTGGGTCTATTCCCTGATCCTGGTGCCCCTGGCGATCGTGCCGGTAGTCCTGCCGATGGCCAGCTGGCTATACGGCCTCGTGGCGGCGGTCGGTGGCGGCGTCTTCTTGTGGCGCGCGTGGCTTGTGCGATCCAAGGGCCGCGACGAAGACGCGCGGCGACTTTTCGCATTCTCGATCCTATACCTCTTTTCACTATATCTGGCCTTGTTGGCGGAGCATTGGGTGGGCCTTCATGGCTGAACACGATAAAGACGATCACTACCAAGTCCCGGGCGAGGGTGTGCCGACAGGCGAGAGCTATGAGATGACGCCCGAGGAAAAAAAGGCCCGTGCCCGGCGTAATATCGCGATCGCGGTCGGTGTCCTTGCCTTTGTGGTGATTGTCTACTCGACGACCTTGCTTCGCATGACACAGAATATGGGAGGAGCCGCTGGCTGATGGGTGATCGGAATTCCAGAACTGCACTTGTGATTGTCGGCGTTGTCGCCTGCATGGTTGGACTGTCCTATGCGGCCGTGCCGCTCTACAAGACATTCTGCCAGATCACCGGCTGGGGCGGCACGACACAGCGGGCCGTCGCCGTGTCGGAAGACGTTCTGGAGCGCAAGATCACCGTCCGCTTTGACGGCTCAATCTCGAACAACATACCGTGGACGTTCAAGCCGTCGCAGGTCTCCCAGACCATGCATGTGGGCGAGACCGGGCTTGCTTTTTATACGGCCGCCAACAACGCCGACTATCCGGTGATCGGGACGGCAAGTTTCAACGTGCAGCCCGCCAAAGCCGGTGAGTATTTCATGAAGGTGGAATGCTTCTGCTTCACCGAACAATTGCTTGAGCCCGGCGAGAGTGTTCAGATGCCTGTGACCTATTTCATCGATCCTGCGATGGACAAGGACAAGCAGATGGATGACGTGCGCGAAATTACCCTCAGCTACACGTTCTATCGCAATGAAGTGGCTGAAAAGAAGATGGCCGCCCAAGCCGCGGCAAAAGTCGAAACCGTCGCCAACTGACGATCAGTTGGCAATGGCTTCGGCCGTGTCCCGAATTTTTGCAATCATGCTGACCACGCCATTGGCCCGCTGCGGCGTAATGTGATCGTTGAGATCCAGCGCCTTGAGCTTGGCCTCCGCATCAATGCCGAGGATTTCGCCGGGCGTCTTACCGGAATAGAGCGACAGGATCAGCCCCACCAGCCCCTTCACAATAGCCGCATCGCTGTCCCCGCGCAGCACCAGCGCATCTCCGTCACGCTCGATGACCAGCCACACCTGACTGGCGCAGCCGCGTACGCGATTGGTTTCATTGCGTTCTGTGTCGCTGAGGGGTGCCAATTGCCCGCCCAGATCGATGAGGTAGCGATACCGCTCGTCCCAGTCATCGATGAAGGCGAAATCGGCGGCAATGTCGTCAAAGGCTGGCTGTGTCATACCCCTGACATAGAGAAGGGGCGCCTTCGATAAAAGACGCCCCCACCGTAATTTATACGCCCGATGATCAGCCGCCAGACCCGGCGCCGGCGGGCCAGCCCACGCATTGGGAAATGTCCTGAAGACCATGGGTGCCGATGCAGAACGCTTCCTCATAGGGGGTCCGCGTGGCGGCAATGCACTGGTCAAGGTTCAGCTTGGCGTTCACGAAACACTTCGACTGGGTCTTGGAAATGGCATAGCCGTTCAGCTGCCCTTCGGTCAGATCACCGACCGCATATCGCGCGCCGAGCAGGAGGGCGCGGGTCATTGTCGCACCGGAATGCTCGTCGGGCACCGCAACGGCGTCGAGATTGGACCAGACATCGGACCAGGTCGGGTCGGACACCAGATTGGGCCGGGTCGTACCGGATTTCGACAGGATCACGGGGCGGGGCGGCAGCAGGGGCCAGGCGCGACTATCAGCCCAGGTCACAGCACCGCGCACCCGGCTCATGCCGTCCTGCGCCAGCTTCTTGCGGGCCCAGGCCTGTTCCTGCAGCACATACGCTTCCTGGATATAGAGCTCTCCCAGCGCGCCGATTCGCGTTGCATCGCGGGCGGTCATGGCCATGATCGCGTTGATCGCCTCATCGGCGCCTTCAAGGTCGCGTACCGTCGCGGGATTGTCGCGCAGCTGGATCAGAAACTCTTCGCGGTTCTTGTCCCGGCGTGTCTTCGATTCGATCGCGGCGGCAAAGGTCGGAGAGTCAGCGGCAACGAGGGCGGCATAAGCGATATAGGCGCGGCCCATTTCCTCAGGTTCGTACGAAGCAAGCCTGTTATGCGCGTCCCGAATCGCCTTCTCATTCTTTACGGCAGCAGTCTCGATCGCATCGATATCGCGCCGGAGCAGGACATAGGGAGCTGCAGCGTTGTCCAACAGGGTATTTTCAGCAACGGCCGGTACCGTCTCATCATCCCCGGCCCACGCCATGGCGGCAAACAAGCCCATTGCCCCGGCAACCAGCGTTGCGCGTCGTTTCATTACCATCCTCCGATACCCTGCCCATGGCCTCAGATCAGCCAGAAACGATCTTGTACCATTCGTAACCGAAGAGTTCGAGTTCGCAGGCTCAATCCGTTCAAAATTTAACCCATTGACCAACATGTTGGCTGGAAAAGCGCCGCCCCGTCCACAGCTTCCACAGCACCCATTCAGGAAGCGTTAAGAATCTTGGCGGTATTATTAACGTATTATGTTCCAGGCGCTTAAAACTTGCGTTTCCGGGAGCCGTGAGCTCGACGGGATCTGGAGCGGTCCAGGCGATGATGTCATCGCCCTCCACGGGCCAGACGGGCGATTCGTCAAAATTTCCGAAGCCGCACAGCAGATCTTCGGTGTGCCCGAGGACACGCTTATCGGCATGCGGCTGATGGACGTGTTTGCGCCGGCACATCAGGACCGCCTTTTGGCAGCGCTGGCCGATGTGGGTCGACCCAATGGCGACGGCACGGGCCGGTTTGAGGCGCGTATCCGGATCAGTGATCGGCTGGGCCCGGCGGTCGAGGTCACGCTGGCGCGTCTGAAAAACGGCCGGCTCCGCAGTGTCACCCGGAACATCGAGCAGCGTCTTGCGCGCGAAGAAACGATTCGCAAGGAAGGGCGAGAGGCCGTCAGTCTTGCCGCCCGCCGCAGCGAACAGCTCGCCAATGTCAGCCACGAAATCAGAACGCCGCTTAACGCTGTCATTGGCTTTGCCGATGCACTGTATGCAGAACGGTTTGGCCCGCTGGGCAATGACAAATACCGAGACTATGCGCGCGTGATCCAGGAAAGCGGGCAGCACCTTCTGTCGCTCATCACCGACTGGCTCGATCTGTCCAAGGCCGAGGCCAATGAGACGACGCTGGAAATGGCGCCTGAAGACCCTGGTGCTCTCGTCAATCTGTGTGCGGAGATTATGCGGCTGCGGGCCTCCGATGCCGGGCTTTACATTGCAACCGAGATTGAACCGGGCCTTGGGCCCGTCATGCTGGATGCCAAGGTCATTCGCCAGATCGTGCTGAACCTTCTGTCCAATGCCCTGAAATTCACCGAGACCGGCGGCATCACTGCCACTGTTCGGCGCGAGGGCGCGGTGCTGGCGATCAGTGTGATCGATACGGGCGTTGGCATGTCGCCGGACGACCTGTCCATCGTGGGGCAGCGGTTCAAGCAGGCCCGATCCGAGGGCGTCCGGGGCGCCCGGGGGACCGGCATCGGCCTCTCCCTGTCGAAAGCGCTGGCCCGCCTCCACGGGGGTGAGCTGAAACTGATGAGCTCGGTTGGGGAGGGGACGACCGCGCTTCTCCGCCTGCCGTTTGAGGCCGCACCGCGTCAGACCAATCCCTTTCTCGACAACGCACCCAACGTAACGTCCATCGCCAACGCCAAACGCGCGTGACCGGACGGCTGCGCAGTGATGTGCTGGTCGGCGCGATCGTCAGGACAACTCAGTCCAAATTCGCCTTCGCCTATGTCCGCCATCGCGGCCACGATGCGGGCGGCGTCATCCATCTGATCATCGAGGAAGATGGCGGCTACGCGCACTATGCCGAAACCCAGACGGCCGATGGCGCGCTGGCATGGCGGTGCCAAAAGCGACAGGCGGACATCCGCGATATCGATGCCCGGCTGGAAAAAGAGAAATCGTTCGATCGCGATCTGTGGATCATCGAGCTTGAGGGCGGTGTTACGCTATCGGACCTGCCTGGCGTGCTGCTGGACGACGGGCGTTAACTGGCCATTGCCGCTGGTGCTTCGGTTGGTTTCATGTCGGCCACTCGGATCCGCCAGAACCGCATGGCCCGTTCCGCGGCCTCCGGCGTCACTCGATCATAAAGGCGAAGAATCCGGTCACGGCTGCCTTCGTCGGTCTTGCGGTTCGTGAAGCCGGCCAATGTCTTGGCAAAGACAGAGCGGCGAACGTCGTGAGCTTTGAAGACAATGGCCAGGCTTTCGAATGTGGTGTCGTTCAGTGTGCGAATGGTCGTTGCAGCGTCGAGATTGAAACGTGCCATCAGCGCGAAGATGAATTCCGTCATCGCGCGCGACTCAAGCAAATCAGCGAGGACATCGTCCGTCACCGCATCGCGCCGCGCCCACTCGCGAACGGTGCGGCGGGCGATGACGATTTCCTCACGGGCAGACTCAGAGGATTCAGTGACCATGTTCGTCCGCAGACGTTCGATGGCACGGGCCAGAACCCGCGTGCGGTCGTCGCCAATCCGCGGGCTGAGGGCCGTCAGATAGCTCGATACCTGAAAGGCATAAAGCCACATGAGGAAAAGGGAAGGCAGGGTCATGCTGTTGGCATCACTGAAGGTATCATCGCCCTCAATGTCGGCCATCGGCGTGTTTTCCTGCAGAAAGCGGAAAAGGTCTGCGCGGGTCTGAACCACGCTGCGGCGCAGAAAATTGATGTTGCAGCTTGGCAGGCCCGTCAGCGCCAGACGAACCACTTCATCGCCGGCGCCTGTGCGGACAAGCGCCATGGCCAGAAGTCGGCGCACTCGCTGGTCCATCGCCTGGGCGACCCGTGACAGAAGGATGTCGAACAGCTCCATCTCGCGGCTGCCATAACGATCAGGCGCCACCATGAAGGGGTCTGTCACTTCACGCAGAACGGCGCGACGCTCGTCGCTAGGTTCTCTCCCTGTCAGGGCGATCAGTTTTTCAAGAGGCGTCTGGGCCACGTTGTTCTCTTTCACCCCACCTTTGGCATGGGCAAAAGCTAGCCGTAGAGGTTTGAGAAACGCTCAAGCCCATTCTTCAACTTTGAGACAATCGGGTTCCGCGCGAGGCGAAATTTACTCCGATGAAGGCTGAACGCCGGGGGCAGCGCGCCCCTGAACGGAAGGGCGAGACAAATCTCCCCGCTGCCGTCGCGGTGGCTCGCGCTCGTCATTGCCATTCAGATAGTCATCCCAACTCGAGATATTGGTCGTGGGATAGCTGATATCGAACAGATCGGCGCGAAGGCCCTCATAATAGGCGCTCAGTCGGGAGGTGTCGGCTGACGCGGCGATGGCGCCGTCGAACAGCGGGCGGGGCGGCAGGCCCTCATGGGCGCTGATCATGAAGTCGCGCCAGATATCCAGCGGAATGGACCCGCCTGTGACCTTGTTCATGGGCTTGGCGTCGTCATTGCCGACCCATACACCAGCGGTCAGGTCCGCCGTGAAGCCGATAAACCAGGCATCCCGCCAGTTATTCGTGGTGCCCGTTTTGCCAGCGGTCTGCCGCTCGCCCAGATTGGCACCGGCGCCGGTGCCGGACTGGGTCACCTGCATCAGCATTTCCGTGACCTCGCGGGCGTCTTCGGTGTCGATGACGTAAAAACCGTCGATCGGTTTGAAATCGTACAGGACCGTGCCCGTCCGGCTCGTGACCTTGGCAATGCCATGGGGCGGCACTTCGGCACCTTCATGGGCGAAGGGCAGATAGGCAGCCGTCAGCTCATCCAGGGTCAGCTCCATCGCCCCCAGCGCCAATGAGGCATGGGGCGCCAATGGGGAGGTGATGCCGGCCCGCCGGGCGGCATCGATCACGCGATCGCGACCGATGGCTTCTGTCACCTGCACGGCAACCGTGTTGATCGAGCGCGCCACGGCACTCGACAGGCGCATCGGCCCCAGATGACGGTCGGTATAGTTACTCGGCTCCCAGTCGCCGACGCTGATTGCTTGGTCAACGACGATGGAATCGGCGCTCATCCCGGCTTCCATGGCGGCGAGGAAAACGAACGGCTTGAAGGCAGAGCCTGGCTGTCGGCGCGCCTGGACCGCGCGGTTATACGGACTTTCCGTGTAGTCGCGGCCGCCGACCATGGCGACGATCCCGCCCTGCGCATCATAGGCGATGAGGGCCGCCTGTTCTGCTCCGCGGACCAGCGCCTCGTTTGTCATGGCATTGTTGACGGCCGCGACCGCCGCGGCCTGAAGCCGGCTGTCGAGCGTTGAGGTGACGATCATGTCCTGCCCAATGGTACCGCCGAAGCGGGCTTTCAGCTCCTCATACACATAGTCGAGGAAATATCCTTCCCGATTGCTCTGTAGACGGAGGTTCAGATCGGGCGGGTTCAGCTTGGCGACCGACGCCGTCACATAGTCGATGCGGTTTACCTCCAGCAGATTGTCGATCACCGTGTGGGACCGCGCGATGGCACCCTGCATATTGATGGTCGGGCTGAGCTCGGAAGGGGCTTTAGGGAGACCGGCGAGGATGGCGGCCTCGGCAACGGTCAGGTCGCGGGCGGATTTCGAGAAGAACAGATTGGCTGCCGGCTCAATGCCGTAAGCCCCGCCGCCCAGATAGATCCGGTTGAGGTAAAGCTCGAGAATTTCCGTCTTGCTCAACCGCGCTTCCAGCCAGAACGCGATCTGGATCTCGCGCAATTTGCGGATCAGCGTGCGGTCATATTCCAGGAACAGATTCTTGGCGAGCTGCTGGGTGATCGTGCTGCCCCCTTCAACCACGCCGCCGGCCTGCATGTTGACGACAACCGCCCGGGCAAGGCCACGCAGGTCAAAGCCGTGGTGATCGAAGAAGCGCCGGTCCTCCGTGGCGATGAACGCATCGATGACGTAAGGCGGCAGGTCCTCAAGCGGCACCGGATCAGAGAACGTGCTGCCGCGTGAGCCGATCAACTCGCCGTCGCGATCATAGACCGTGATGCTCGCGGGCCTGTTGACGGACCACAAATCAACGTTGGCCTCGGGGAGGACCGCTGCCGCGAAACGGATATTGGTGGCCAGTCCTGCCATCAGAAGCCACACGGTGGCCGAGCCGAGTAAGGCGGCGCCATTGATGCCCAGTTTTTTCAGGCGGCGCCGGGTCGGCAGTCGGCTGATGGCCCCCCGGAGCCCCCCGGCAAAAATGTGGCCTGCGGCGCGGGTCAGGCGCCACGATTGCGTCGACACCTCGGTCACGCCCGCCTTCAGGTCTGCGACCGCATTGGAAAGCACAGATTTGAATTTACCGATCATGCGCATCCGTTGATGACGATTATGAACAACTGGGCGCCCTTAGCGCGCAGCCATAAAATTCGCCACGATTACTGTCGTCAAACCACCCTGTAAGGCCGTATGATGGCCAAACATGGACAATAGCCCCCCAGCCGCTCCCGAAAAGCCATTCTGGCAAGCGAAAACGCTCGCCGAGATGACCGAGGCGGAGTGGGAATCGTTATGCGATGGATGCGGGAAATGCTGTCTGCTTCTGCTGGAAGAGGACACGATGGAAGGCGAGGCAGTGCTGGAAACCAGCCTGTGCTGTCGCCTGTTCGACGGCGCCACCCGCACCTGTCGCCAATATGCGGATCGGCATTCCATTGTGCCGGGCTGTGTGCAGGTGACGCCCGCAAATGCCGGTACGCTCGAATGGATGCCGGAAAGTTGCGCCTATCGCCGTCTGGCAGAGGGGCGTTCGCTCGCTGACTGGCACCCATTGGTGTCCGGTCGCCGCGAGAGCGTGGTCGAGGCCGGCATCGCCGTCCCCGACAATCTCAAAAGCGAGAAAAAAGTGCGCGCTCGGCACTATCACCGTTATGTCACCGGTGTGCGCAGCACCCGCTAACTCAACTTATCCTCACTCTTCTGTCATCGGATAATGTGCCTGTCATCAAGACGGGAACACCATGGTCGCAGATCAACTGAAAGACGCCTTGGTCGGTAGTGTCATTCGAATGACCACCGAGCTGTGCACTGAAGTGACGCGGACCTGCTGGTCCGATCCGGACGATGTTTCCCTCGCTGATCGCAAGATGCGTATTCTATACGCCTACGAACGAAATGTAGAGAAATGTCTGGTCATGACCGAAAAATATCAATCCGGTTCGCTGAAAAGCCCTGCCGATGATGACGAAAAGCGCAAGCTCTTCGATCAACTGGTTCGCTATGCAAATCGCCTTGGGCAGGATGAGCTCGCTCGACGACTTCGAGAAGATCGCCCCCGGGAACGCGATATACGACTGGACCCTGTGGGCCCGGGACGATCAGCTGCCGGATCCGCAGAAGACTGACTGGACCACGTGGCTGCTGATGGGCGGTCGCGGCGCGGGAAAGACGCGTGCCGGGGCCGAATGGCTGGCCGCGCAGGTCAGGGGCGGGGCGGCGCGTGTCGCGCTTGTCGGGGAAACCTATGAGGATGCCAGAGAGGTGATGATCGATGGACCGTCGGGCCTCTGCGCGATCGGCAATCCTGCCGAGCGCCCGGTCTATGAGGCGTCACGTCACCGGCTGTCCTGGCCAAGCGGGGCGATCGGCCATGTGTTTTCCGCCGAAGACCCGGAGGGGCTGCGCGGCTTTCAGTTCGAAGCAGCGTGGGCGGATGAATTATGCAAGTGGCGGCAGGCCGAGCAGGTCTGGAGCAATCTGCAGCTGGGCCTGCGTCTTGGTGACCGTCCACGGCAGGTGGTCACGACGACGCCAAGATCCATGCCGCTGATGAAGCGCCTCCTGGCCGACAGACGCACTCTCGTTTCCCGGGCCACGTCGTTCGACAACAAGGCGCATCTGGCGGAAGCGTTCTTCACGGAGATTGCGTCCACCTATGAGGGGACGGCCCTGGGTCGTCAGGAGCTATATGGTGAGATGGTGGAAGATCGCGCAGGCGCTCTTTGGTCGTGGCAGATGATCGAGGCAGCGCGAATTGCAAACGCCCCGCCACTGGATCGCATTGTCGTCGCCATCGACCCGCCCGTCACCAGTGGGCCGGATGCGGATGAATGTGGCATCATCGTCGCCGGCGTCGCAGGGGAGGGCGCAGCGCGGACCGCGTATGTGCTCGCCGATGGAACGGTGCACGCGACCAGCGCGGCAATGTGGGCCGAGCGGGCAGTGGCGCTCTATCACGCGCACGGTGCCGATCGCATGATTGCAGAGGTCAATCAGGGCGGCGATCTGGTTGAAGAGATGATCCGACTGGCAGATCCCGCCGTGCCCATCCGTCAGGTCCGCGCGACCCGAAACAAGATGGTTCGCGCAGAGCCGGTATCGGCTCTCTATGAAAAAGGCCGTGTGCGCCATGTGGGTGAGTTTGCTGCGCTGGAAAGCCAGTTGACGGCCTTTACCGGCACGGGTCGCGAGAAAAGTCCCGATCGTCTCGACGCCCTTGTCTGGGCCCTGACTGATCTGATGCTTGGTCATCAGCAACAGCCTGCCATTCGCGTCCTTTGAAGGAGAGAAAAATGTTTGGATTGACCACCCGAAAGGGTGACAGCAGCCGTGCGCCCGAAGCTAAAGGAACCGTTCTGTCGGACTTGATCGCTCTTCATGGGATGGGCCAGCCCAGCTGGACCGGACGCGACAGTGCCAGCCTGACAACCAACGGGTTCGGTCGGAACGTCATCGCCTACAGGTGTGTACAGATGATTGCCGATGCCGCATCGGCGGTGCCGCTGATCCTGTGCCAGGCCGGTGAGCGTCAGTATGATCATCCACTTTGCCGGCTTTTGCGCAGTCCCAATCCGGACCAGACGGGTCAGGCACTGCTGGAGGAAGTGTATGGACATCTTCAAATCCACGGCAACGCCTATCTTGAAATCATCGACGGGGACCAAGGCGCGGCTGCCCTTTATTGCCTGCGGCCGGACAGGGTTCAGGTCCAGACCGGTCGTGATGGCTGGCCGTCAGCCTATACCTACGGCGCAGGCACGCACAAGCGGGTCATTTCTCGCCGCCCTGACGGCTCCATGCCTCTCATCCACCTGCGGCTGTTTAATCCGGGTGATGACCGATATGGCCAGGCCCCAATGCAGGTGGCGGGCAACGCGATCGACCTGCACAACACGGCTATGGCGTGGAACAAGTCGCTGCTCGACAATGCGGCCCGCCCCTCTGGCGCGCTGGTTTATCGAGGTGAAGCCGGGGCAGGACACCTCACTGGCGACCAGTTCGACCGCCTGAAGGCCGAGTTGAGCGAAACATTCCAAGGCGCGCGCCATGCGGGCCGACCGATGCTGCTCGACGGCGGGCTCGACTGGAAGCCCATGAGCTTGAGCCCGGCCGAGATGGATTTCATCGACCTGAAGAACAGCGCGTCGCGGGATATTGCGCTGGCCTTCGGTGTGCCGCCCATGCTGCTGGGGATTCCCGGTGACAACACCTATTCAAACTATCAGCAGGCGGTACTTGCGTTCTGGCGCCACACGATCCTGCCGCTGATCGGCAAGGTGGTCGCGGGCCTCAATCACGGGCTTGGTCTGTCAGACGTGGAGATCGGATTTGACGAGGAGCGTATTGACGCCCTGGCAGATGGCCGCCTTGCCCGTCTTGACCTTCTTCTTTCCAGTGATGTTCTGACGTCAGAGGAAAAGAGGCTGGCACTTGGCTATCCGGCTCTGCCAGAAGGCGGCACTCAATGAGCGCCAGCTGGGACGGCAGGCTGTCTGTCGCGATCAGTGGCGCGATGTTGGCCCAGACCGTGGCCGCGCTGCTCTGGGCTGGCGCTGCGGCCGAGCGGCTGGACCAGTTGCAGGTCCGTATCGCTCGCTCCGAAGATATCGCTGAGCGGGTCGCAAGACTGGAAGAGCAGGGGGACCATATTCAATCCACCCTCATCCGTATTGAACGCAAGCTTGATGACAATTCAGGAGGGCTGCGGTGATGGGACTTGCTGATCCATCTCCCGTGTCGGAGCCCGATGCGAGCCTTGTAGAAATCGAGGGCTATGCTGCGATCTTTGGCAGTGTCGACCTGTCCGGGGATATCGTCATGCCGGGTGCCTTCAGCTCAGTCACCAGGCTGTCGAAGAATCTTATCCCCGATCCCGCGTCCCGTGTCATGATGCTTTATCAGCATGCGGTAGATCAGCCGATTGGCCGCTGGACCGAGATGAGGGAGGATCATCATGGACTGTTCGTTCGCGGACACTTGTTCGCTGACACAGCGCGCGGCGGTGATCTTTACCACCTGCTCAGGCGCGGCGCGATCGACGGTTTGTCGATTGGCTTCAAACCGGAACGGGTACGACGCAACAGGGCCGGGCAACGGGAGTTGCACAAGGTCGCGCTATGGGAAGTATCGATCGTGACGTTTCCCATGGCCCCCCAGGCGAGGATCACCCGTGTCAGCGCGCCGGGTGAACGACTTCCCCGCAATCTTCTTTCCACCACCCTATGAGGAAAAACATGAGTTTGGAAACCAAGGCCCAGTCCGACGCCCCGATGAAATCGGCAATGCACGACCTTCTTTATACCTTCGAGCAGTTCAAGGATGCCAATGACCAGCGTCTGGCAGAAATTGAAAAGCGCGGCCACGAAGATGGTCTGCTGACGGAGAAAGTCGATCGGCTGAACAGCGTCGTGGCCGAACAGAAGGCGGCGATTGAGCGGATGTCCGTTCTGAATGCTCGCCCGGCGCGTGAGGGGACCGCTTTGGTCGCTCCAACTGAAGCCAAACAGGCCTTTGATGGCTATATGCGCTCCGGCCTGATGGCGGCTCCTTCGATCAAGTCGATTGCCGCAAGCGATACGGATGGCGCCGTTATCGCCCCGGTGGAAACGGCACAGATGATCGACAGTGGGCTGATGGCCATTTCTCCCATCCGCCAGATTGCGACCGTCCGCCAGATCAGTGGCCACACCTATCGCAAGCCGTACCAGCCAGGCCAGTTCGCGGCTGGTTGGGCCGGTGAGACAGCCTCACGCCCGGAAACAGCCACCCCGTCGCTGCAGGCGCTCGATTTTCCGGCCATGGAGCTCTATGCCATGCCTGCCACGACGCAGGCCCTGCTTGAGGACAGCATCGTTGACGTCAGTCAGTGGATTGCTGACGAGGTGCAGGTCGCTTTCGCAGAACAGGAAACCACAGCCTTCATCACCGGCAACGGGACCAGCCGCCCGCGCGGCTTCCTTGACTACACCACGGCCGATGACAGTGTCCGTGACAGTGATGAGCTGGGGACCGTCTCCAGCAGTGGCGCGTCGATCAGTGGCGATGACCTGATCAACCTCATCTACACGCTGCCCCAGGCCTATCGTGCCAATGGCCGGTTCGTCATGAACCGCGGTACGGCCGCCGCCGTCCGTAAGCTGAAAGATGCCGACGGGAATTATCTCTGGTCTCCGGGCATCAGCGCTGGTCAGCCATCGACCCTGCTCGGCTATGCGGTGACGGAGGCGGAGGACATGTCCGATGTTGCCAATGCTGCGACACCGATCGCCTTTGGTGACTTCGCCCGCGGGTATCTGATTGTGGACCGGGCCGGCATTCAGGTGCTGCGTGATCCGTTCTCGGCCAAACCTTACGTCCTGTTCTGCACGACCAAGCGTGTCGGCGGCGGCGTTCAGGACTTCTCCGCCATCAAGTTCCTGAAAATGAGCGCCTGATTTCAGGCACAGGTGCCCGGATATTTCGGGCACCTCCTTTTTCCCCAAAAGAAGAGTGCTGTCATGTTCACACAGGTGACGCCACCGGCGACCTTGCCCATTCCGCTGGACGCGTTGAAAGCGGCCCTGCGCATTGATCGCGATGATGAAGACGCGCTGCTCGATCATGTTCAGCGAACAGCCGTGACGGTCATTGAGCGTCGTCTGGATCGAGCGCTGTTGCGCCAGAGTTGGTCCCTGAGCGTGCAGGCGCTGCCCCAGGGGCCGCTCGCCCTGCGCCCCGGCCAGGTCGTCAGCATTGACAGTGTTGAGGCGACCTATGGCGCGGCGACGCCGTTCACGCTTCGCGAAGACGCGATCAAAAAACGACTTGGCGATGACGCCTGGGTCTGCGTTGAGCTGCCCTACACCCAAGGCACAGATACATTTTCCAGCCTGACCATTTCCTTCAGCGCAGGTGCTGAGGATGCAGGCGCGTTGCCGGCCGACCTTCTCCACGCGGTCTATTTGCTGTCCGCTCACTATTACGAAGAACGCGAGCTGTTCCGGCGCGACCGTTATGTCCCTGTTCCCTTATCCGTAGACGCATTGATTGCGCCCTACAGGCTGGTGCGACTATGATCGGTGATCTGAGGGCGCAGGTGACGGTGCTGATGCCAGCGCCGATTACCGATGCCGGGGGCGGGTTCGAGCCCTCCTATGATGCTGGCACAAACGTCGATGCAAACGTGGAAAGCCTTTCCAGTCGGCGAACATCTGTCGCTGGACGTGACCGGTTCCGTCGCCGCTATCGCCTAACCATGCGGTATCAGGAGGCGATCGGGTTTTCGGCACGTATTGTCTATCGCGGAGTCGTTCACCGGATCACGGACATTCGTGCGGGTGGTGACCGTCAGCGTACGCACACCCTGACGATGGAGGAGATCGTATGACGCTGCCAGCTTCATGGGCGGTTCAGGTGGCCCTATATGACCTGCTACGAAACGATGCGGAATTGCAGGCTGTGGCGTCAACGGGCGTCCAGATCCACGACAGCGTGCCTGACGAGCCGACCTATCCCTTCATCACGGTCGGGGAGGCGAAAATATCCGACTATCCCGGACTGGATGGTGCACGTGAGCACGACATCAGACTGCACATCTATTCAAAATGGGGCGGCCGACAGGAAGTGCGCACCATCACCGATCTGTTGCAGGCGCGCCTCCACGACGCGGTCCTGCCGCTTGACGGTCATCGTCTATCGCAGTGCCGCTTTGCCTTCGCCGATATCTTCCGGCCGGTGGAGGCCGAAACGTTTCACGGGGTGGCGCGCTTCCGCCTCGTCACCGAACCATTGACCCAGACAGTCTAAGGAGGCGGGCACATGGCCATACTTCGCGGCAAGGACCTGCTGCTCACACTAAGAATGGAAACCGGTGAATTCGTGCCGGTCGGGGGCTTGCGGACGAAAACGTTCTCCTTGAGCGCCGGTCTCGTCGATATCACCCACGCCGACAGCGGTCTGTGGCGAACACTCCTGCCATCAGGTGGCCTGCGCCAGGCCAATGTGGCGGGCAGTGGGGTCTTCATCGACGATGCTGCCGCCATTCGTGCGCGAACGCTGTTTTTCAGTGGTGAGGCGGCTGAGTGGCAGCTCGTCATGCCGGGCAGCGGCACGCTGACCGGGCCATTTCAGATCACCAATCTCGACCTGTCCGGCGATTACCGCGGCGAAGCCGGCTTTTCCCTTTCGCTGTCATCCGCGGGCGAAATTCTGTTCGAAGCTGAGGATCTGACATGACCAGTCTGCGCAGTGAAGCTCATATCGATGTTGACGGCGTCAAACTGCCGTTGAAACTGACACTGGGGGCGCTTTCCGAAATCGAGGAAGCGCTGGGTATCGATACCCTGACCGATCTTGCGTTTCGCCTTGGTAATCCGTCTGCGGCGGAACTGATCCGCATTCTGGGTATCCTGGCAAAGGCGGCGGGAGATGAGGATAGTGATCGGCGTGTGCGGAACGGGACGATCAATCTCCGAGAGGCACTTGGCGCGATTGCCATGCTCTTCCGCGAAATCCTGACCGGGGAGGCGCCGGGAAAGCCGATCCTCGGTCCGACCGCTGGCGCGGCTGGCTGACGCTCGGTCTGCGTTCACTGGCATTGAAAGTGGATGAGTTCTGGGCGCTGGGCGCTGCTGAATGGTCATTGCTCGTTGGCGAAGTCGTACGCCCGCGTGATCCCGACATGACCCGCGCCGATCTGCTGCAACTGTTAAACGGCGTGTCCCGTGGAGATGAACCTAAATGAGTGAAACCATACGTGTGGAAATCGACCGAGATCTCTTCCGCGGTGACCTGCAGGGGTTGCGCGAAGACCTGCAGGCAACAATCGATGAAGACCTCGTCCCCTTGGCGGAAAATGTCCAAGGCCTGTTCCAGGACATCGGGCAGTCGCTGGTCAGCGAACTGACCCGTGCGGCGGAGAAGGGACGTCTGTCGGTTGACAGCATTGTCGACGCCATCCTGAAGGATGTCGCGGCGCTGGCAGTCGATCAGGTGGTCCGCCAACCGATCAATGGCGTGTTAAACCAGATATTCGGCGGCACCCGTGCGGGGGGCGGCGCGGTCCTGCCGGGGCAGTCCTATCTCGTCGGTGAACAGGGGCCCGAGATCTTTCGGCCAGCGACCGCTGGGCAGGTGACAAGCCGGGTCCAACCGACGGCTGTCACCGTGACGATATCTGGCGGCTCGGGGCGCGACAGCCTTGGACGGTCGGACAGCCAGATTGCCAGCCATGTCGCGCGAAAATTGGGAAAGGCTCATCGCAATGCCTGAAGGTTTTCATGATGTTCAGTTCCCGGTCGATATTGCTCTTGGATCACGCGGTGGACCGGTTCGCCGGACCGATGTGGTCAGTCTGGCCTCGGGTGCCGAGCGACGCACCGCGCGGTGGTCCGCCTCGCGTCGCCGCTTCAATGCGGGCTATGGTGTCAGGAGCATGGCCGACATGCACCGTCTACTGGCGTTTTTTGAGGCGCGAGAGGGTCGCCGGTTTGCCTTTCGCTGGCGCGATCCTTTCGATCATAGATCAGGCGGTGCGACTGAGGAGGTGACGGCGCTCGATCAGCCGCTTGGCGTGGGTGACGGTTCAACCAGCCTGTTCCAGCTGACGCGCCGCTATCAGAGCGGCGTTCAGACCACGCAGCGGATGATTGCCCTGCCGTGCAGCGGTACGGTACGGATTGCCCAGGACGGCTTTGAGCTGTCGGAGGGGCAGGACTTCACTGTCAATACTCTGACGGGCGTCGTCCAGATCACCACACCCCCGGCCAGCGGAGCTGTTCTGACAGCCGGATTTCTGTTCGACATCCCCGCCCGTTTTGACACGGACGAATTGATCCTGTCGCTCGAGCCGGGCGGGGCGGACATTCCCGATATTCCGATCGTTGAGGTGCGTTTCTGATGCTGCCCGTTGATGCCCATACGGAACAGGCGCTCAGCGCCGCTGCCGCCTCGTTATGTACATGTTGGCGGATCACGCGGACCGATGGCGTCGAGATCGGTGTCACTGACCATGATCGAGACATTGAATTTACTGGCACTGTCTTCCGCTCGGGCGACGGGGCGGATGGAACCGCGCTCGCCAGTGGAGCTGACCTTGCGCCGGACAATGCGGATCTCATGGGCATTTTGTCCAGCGACGTGCTGGGTGATGATGATATCGACCAGGGCCGGTATGACGAGGCACGCATCGACATCTGGCGGGTCGACTGGACGGATCCAGAGGCACGCCTTCTCGTCAAATCCGGCACTATCGGGCGGATTGAGCGGTCAGGGGCGGGTTACCGGGCTGAGTTTCGCAGCCTGAAGCACTATCTCGACCAGGTGGTTGGCCGCGTTTACGGCCGCCAGTGCGATGCCCGTCTTGGCGACCGGCGCTGTGGCGTCGATCTGACGGATGGTGCGTACACGGCGCAGGCACAAATCGTGTCCGAGAGCGCGCGCGACCTGTCCATCAATCAAGACCCTGACCATCCCGCAGGCTGGTTCACGGGCGGCACGGTGGAGGTTCTGGACGGCCCCCTCGCGGGGACACGAGCGACCATCAGGGAACATGCCGTGGCCGGGAACATAGCCATCCTGTCCCTATGGGACAGCCTGGCGGCGCCGGTCGCGGCAACAACGCTACTGCGGGTAACAGCGGGCT
Organism: Parvularcula sp. LCG005; assembly: GCF_032930845.1. Classification (GTDB taxonomy): domain Bacteria; phylum Pseudomonadota; class Alphaproteobacteria; order Caulobacterales; family Parvularculaceae; genus Parvularcula. The sequence goes on from NZ_CP136758.1 coordinate 661,079, forward strand.
GCGACAAGCGTCTGTCGACCTGTCAGTCTAAATTTGCCAATGCCGTCAATTTTCGCGGCTTCCCACATATTCCTGGCAGTGACATCCTGACCCGCTATCCCGGACCGGGGGGCGATCGGGAAGATCGCGAGACAGCATGACGCGGGACGATCTTGATCGCGTGATCGTGTCTGAAGCCCTCAGCTGGTTAGGCACACCCTATCGCCATCAGGCGTCGGCGAGAGGTCAGGGAACGGACTGCCTTGGCCTCGTCCGCGGTGTATGGCGGTATCTGCATGGGGCTGAACCCCAACCCGTTCCGCCCTATCTGCCGCATTGGGACCGGGGCGAGGGGGACGAATTGCTGCTGGACGCCGCGCATCGTTATCTCATCCCCTGTGATGCCGACCGCGTTCGCGCCGGTGAGGTGGTGGTGTTCCGCATGGTGCCGGGCGCCCCGGCCAAACATTGCGGCATAATGATCAGCGAGAGCGCCTTTGTTCACGCCTATGCGGGGCGGCAGGTTGTCCGGTCCCGTTGGACCCCGTTCTGGTCATCCCGCCTGGCCGCGCGTTTTTGTTTTCCGTTGACTGAAGGAGAGGCGTCATGAGCCAGCAACTGGTACAGACCGGTCAGGTTGTCGTCAGCTCAGCCGAGTCGTTGGGATCTCAACTGAGCGCTGCGCTGACCTCAAGCGTGACGAATTCCGCGGTCGCCATGGCCCAGAATGCGTTGTTCGGGCCCGTCAAGCGACGCTCACAGGGCCCCCGACGGGAAGAAATCCGTCTGCTGACAGCGGCCGAGGGCGTGCCTGTCCGGCGGGTTTTCGGGTTGAACCGCGTTGCCGGTCAGATCATCTGGATCACGCCCTTCAAGGAAACCACTGAGGTGACACGGTCATCGAGCGGCAGCAAGGGCGTTCGCCGAATCGTCGAGGAGGAGCATACGGCCTATCGGTACTCCGTTTCGATGGCGATCGCGCTGGGCGAAGGGGTAATACAGCGTATCGGCCGGGTCTGGGCTGATGGTCAGCCGCTATCGCTGGCGGATCTCAATGTGCGCTTCTATCGCGGCACGGAGGATCAACTGACTGACCCCCTCATTGAGGTGGTTGAGGCTGACCCGCCTGCCTACCGGGGTATCAGCTACATTGTGTTCGAAGACCTTGATCTTGGCCCATTCGGCAATCGGGTGCCCCAGGTCAATTTTGAGGTCGAGCGTCCGATACCCTCCAGCGACGACCGCTCACTGGAACTGCAGGCGCGAGCCATCACACTCATCCCCGGATCGGGCGAGGCCGTGTATCATACCGAACCGGTACTGACGGAACGGGTCGAGGGTGTGACCCGCGCCGAGAATGTCCACGGCAATATGGGCGGTACGGATTTCAGCGCAGCCGTCAGTCACATGACGGCGACTCTGCCCAATATTCAGGCGGTAGAATTGATCGTCTCGTGGTTCGGCACGGATTTGCGCGCGGGGGAATGTCGCATCGAACCGCGGGTCGAAACCAACGACAAAATACAACTGCCAGACGCTTGGAGCGTGGCCGATTGGACGCGCGGCACCGCCAACGAGGTGTCGCGGCTTGGCGATGGCAATCTTGCCTATGGCGGTACGCCTTCTGATGAAGGTGTCCGGCAATCCATCCGCGACCTACAACAGCGTGGCCTCGACGTTGTCTTCTATCCCTTCGTGCTGATGGATATTCCGGCGGACAACAATCTGCCCGATCCGATCGGCGGCGCGGTGCAGCCGGCCTACCCCTGGCGGGGGCGGATCACCGTGGCTGACCGGAACAGCACTGACCAAACGCCTGCGGCTCGCGCGCAAATCGAGGCCTTTGCGGCCCGGTACCGCGTCATGATTTTGCACTATGCCACCCTTTGCGCAGAAATAGGGGGCGTTCACGCCTTTCTGATCGGATCAGAACTCCGTTCTTTGAGCAATGTGCGTGATGAGACGGGCGCCTTCATCTTTGTGGACTTCCTGGTCAGTCTGGCGGCGGAGGTGCGCACCATTCTCGGACCGGACGTGCTGATTTCCTACGCAGCGGACTGGTCCGAGTATAGCAATTACCGCCCAGCCGATGGAACCGGTGATGTGCTGTTTCATCTGGATTCTCTGTGGGCATCGCCGAATATCGATTTTATCGGCATCGACAACTACATGCCGCTGGCCGACTGGCGGGCAGGTGCAGATCATCTGGATGCGGCGGAGGGGTACAGATCAACGTATGACGATGAGTACCTCGCCGGCAATATCCGCGGCGGCGAAGGATATGACTGGTACTATGCCAGTGACGAAGACCGACTGGTACAGATCCGCACGCCCATCGCCGATACTGCCCACGGGGAAGACTGGGTTTTTCGGTACAAGGACCTGTGGTCATGGTGGTCACAGGTCCACCATGACCGGCCCCGCGGCACGCGCCGTGTGACGCCGACGGCATGGGTACCTGAGAGCAAGCCCATCTGGATGACCGAGCTTGGCTGCTCCGCCACAGATAAGGGCGCGAACCAGCCCAATCTGTTCTTTGATCCCAAATCGTCTGAAAGCGGACGACCCTATTTCTCGACCGGTGAACGCGACGATATGATCCAGCGCCGCTTCATCGAGGCGCATCTGAATTTCTGGACCGATGATGAGAACAATCCGGTGTCCGCCGTCTACGGCGGACCGATGGTCGCGAGCGATCGCATCTTCCTCTACACTTGGGACGCGCGGCCGTTCCCTGATTTCCCACTCAGGCGCGACATCTGGGGCGATGCGGATAACTGGACCTATGGGCACTGGCTCAATGGTCGGGCGGGGCGGGTACCGCTGGGCGAGCTCATCACCCATCTGGCGCGTGAGGCGGGTGTGCCGGCGGTGGATGCCACGGCCTGTCAGAGCCTCGTGCTTGGTTATCAGTTGGCGGGACCAATGGCTGCGCGGGACGCCATTGAGCCGTTGATCGACGTCTATCAGCTTGATGCCGTAGAGCGGGCGGGTGTGCTGATCGTTCGGCCGCGCACGGGTTATCCCGATCACCACATTACGACTGACGGCTTCGTCGACGATGGCGGACCCATCGTAACCCGCACACGCGCCCAGGAAGCGGACCTGCCGGCGCGGTTGTCCTTCGCGTATACGGATGGGTTATCGGACTATCGCGGCGGTGTGGCGGAAGTGACGGAGTCCGTCGCCCGGAACAGTCGCGCGATGTTTGTCGATACGGCACTCGTGCTGGAATCCGGCGAGGCGGAGGGGCGAGCCGCGGCCCTGTTGGCCGAAGCGCGGGCAATGCGGAACACCGTGAGTTTTGGTCTGGGCCCGGATCAGTTCCGGGTTGAGGCGGCGGATGTCCTGTCTGTGACGGGCGATGAGCTGTCAGGCACCTTCCGGGTGACTGAACTGACCGACGGCCTGTGGCGCCAGATCGAAGGCGTACAGACCGACCCTGGCCTCTACCAGCCGCGCTTTACGGGTCTGTCGGGCACGATCGCGGCTGCGCCGCGCGTTGCCGGGCCGCCAGTGGTGGCCTTTCTTGATATTCCCGTCCTGCCTGAGGGAGAGGAGAGGGGTGTGCTGCACGTCGCGGCCTATGCCTCGCCCTGGCCGGGAGCGGTGGCCATTCACGATGGCGATGATGGGCTGGGTGAGCGGTTGGGTCTTGTATCCGCGCCAAGCGTGATGGGTCGGCTGGAAGCGGCGCTGCCGCCGGGGCCGACCTCTCGCTGGGACCACGGCACAGAGATCGCGCTCCGGCTCTTTGACGGCGGGCTGGCGGCGTTGGACAATCTTGCTGTTCTGCGCGGCGCCGGTCGCATTGCGGTCGAGGGGACGGACGGCGACTGGGAAATTCTTGGCTACAGGGACGCGACTTTAAGGGAAGATGGGGTGTGGCAGCTCTCCAGCCTGTTACGGGGTCTGCGCGGCACGGAAGCTGAGGCAGCAACAGGCGCCCCGGCGGGCAGCCGATTGGTCGTCCTCTCCGACGCACAGACGGTGCAATCCCTGCCGCCGGACCTGTTCGGGACGGAGGTGCGATGGCAGGCCGGGCCTGTCGGTACGGCGCCGGGGGCCTTTCCCTACCGCACCTTCGATATCAGCCTGACCGGTGCCAGCGCACGGCCCTTCGCGCCAGCGCATTTGCGGGCGACCACGTCGGATGACGGCGTCGCCCTGCGCTGGATACGCCGGACGCGCATCGGCGGCGATAATTGGCAGATCGAAGAGGTGCCGCTGGGCGAAACGGCCGAGCAATACCGCGTCCGCGCCTATGATATCGCAGGTATTTTGGTTGAGGAGCAGGTCGTCGCCGTCCCTGAAGCGCTTCTCACGGCTGACACGATCCACTCGGTCAGCGTCGCGCAAGGGTCCAGTCTCTATGGATATGGTCGCGAAACCCGCATTTTCTTGTAAATCTCGTCGTCGGGGCCGGATGGTTACTTGAAATAAGGACCCATTCGCTAAGATATAGACAGACTTTTGTTTATACCCCCGGAGACGGCGTCCTTGGCTCAAGATCCCTATTCAGTGCTCGGTGTTGGTCGGCAGACCTCGGCGGAAGACATCCGCAAGGCCTATCGCAAGCTGGCGAAACAGTACCATCCCGACCGCAATCCCGGCGACAAGGCCGCAGAAGATCGCTTCAAGCAGATCTCTGCCGCCTTCGACATTGTCGGGGATGAGGACAAACGGGCCCGGTTTGATCGCGGCGAACTGGATGCTGACGGCAATGAGCGCTCGCCATTCGCGGGCGGTGCCGGCGCGGGCGGCGCACGCTGGCAGCAGCGTGGTCCAGGTCCCGGTACAGGGCCAGGCGGCTTTGAAGACCTGTCAGATATTTTCGGCGATTTCTTTGGCCAACGCGCTTCGGGGGCACGGCGCGGTCCTATCCCCCAGAAGGGCAGCGATATCCGCTATCGCCTGTCGGTCGATTTCCTTGATGCGGCACGGGGCGCCACCAAGCGCGTGGCGCTGCCGCCTGATGGGCGGGAGATCAATGTGGGCATCCCCGAAGGCTTGCGTGACGGCCAGACCCTGCGCCTGCGCGGCAAGGGCTCCCCAGGCATCAATGGCGGCGCAGCTGGCGATGTGCTGGTCGAAGTGACTGTAAAACCGCATTCAGTGTTCCAGCTGAAAGGCGACGACCTGACGGTTGATGTGCCGATCACGCTGAAAGAAGCCATTCTTGGCGCCAAGATTGAAATCCCGACCCTCAAAGGCCCCGTTGCCATTCGCGTGCCGCCGAACACCAGTTCGAGCGTCTCTTTCCGGCTGCGCGGCAAGGGGCTCAAAGACCCGAAAACCGGCATTTACGGTGACCTTTTCGCGCGCACCAAGATTGTCCTGCCGGATCAGCCGGACAACGAGCTCGAAGCCTTCGCCAAATCCTGGTCACCGTCTGAAACGGACCCTCGGGCAAAGCTCAAACAGGCGGCCTGACGACGTCTGCACGCTCCAGCGGGGTTACGTTTTTGACAGACCCGCTGAAACCAGCCCGAATCCAGCTTGCTGTTACACAAGTTTAAGCGCGTGGTCATAGGCCGGTTAGCTGATCCACATTAGGTTTCACGACGCCAGAGACAGATTATTACTCGGAGCTCAGTCAGATTATGCAAAACAAGTCATTCTTTCGTCGGTCACTTCTCGTTGGTGCAGGGGCCTTTGCCCTCGGGGCAGCATCGGTGGGCGTCGTGGGCAGCGCGATTGGCGCGCAGGACACGACAGCGCCGCAGGAGGCGCGACCGAAGATGATGGCGCCGAACGCCAATTTGATTCAGCAACTCTCCTTTGCGGATCTGGTGGAAGAGGTCAGCCCGGCTGTTGTGAGCATCCGAACCGAGACCTCGGTGCCCCTGCGCAAGCGCATGGGCCTTCCCCCGGAATTTGAACGTATGCTGCCGCCCGAATTCCGCGGCGGCGGTGATGAGGAGGAAGAAGGCACGGCGCGCGCCGAAGGCTCGGGCTTCTTCATCGATGACCAGGGCCATATCGTCACCAACAACCACGTGGTGGAGGGTGCCGATTCGATCAGCGTAGTACTAAGCTCCGGTGAAGAGCTGGAGGCCACACTCGTCGGTACCGATCCGTCAACGGACCTTGCGGTCCTGCGCGTGCAGCCGTCAAGCAAACAGAAATTCGTGCGCTTCTCCACCGACGCCGACCTGCGCGTTGGTGACTATGTCCTCGCCGTTGGTAACCCGTTCGGCCTTGGCGGTTCGGTGACCTCAGGCATCGTCTCGGCCATCGGTCGGGAGAACCGGGGCGCAACACCGTATGCGGACTTTATCCAGATCGATGCCTCCATCAATCGCGGGAACTCCGGCGGACCGACATTTGACCTCAAGGGCAATGTCGTCGGTGTGAACACGGCGATCATTTCGCCGACCGGCGGCAATGTCGGCATTGGCCTCGCCGTACCGGCAGACGTGGCGTCCGATATCGTCGGTCAGCTGATTGCTGATGGATCCGTTACGCGCGGCTGGCTCGGCGTCACGATCGGTGACCTTGATGAGCGTCTGGCTGGGGCTGTCGGCCTTGAAGAAGCCAAGGGCGCACTTGTCGCTGCGGTGTCTGAAGGCTCACCGGCTGAGAAGGCGGGCTTCAAGGAAGGGGACGTGGTCCTCGAATTCGACCGCAAGCCGATTGAATCTTCGGCGGGTCTGACCCGCGCTGTTGGCGCACTGCCGCCCGGCAAACAGGTCAAGGCCAAGGTGCTGCGCGATGGCAAGACCCAGAGCCTGAACGTGACGCTGGCCAAGCGTGATCCGATGGAAGCGCGTGAAGCAGGTGAATCGGTCACGCCAAAGGGCCACGACATGAAGGATCTGGGGGTGACGTTCTCGTCGCTCAGCCCGCAGACGCGCGAACAGATGGGTTTTGAAGACGATGTGACCGGTGTGCTGGTGACAGATGTCGAGAAAAAATCCGAAGCGGCCGAGGCCGGTATCCGGTCCGGCATGCTGATCACCCGCGCTGACAACAAGAACGTGTCATCGCCTCAAGACATTGAAAAGGCTGTGGAAGCTGCAAAGGCACGCGGCAAGGAAGCAGTTCTGATCCGTGTGCAGACACCACAACGCGGGGCCTATTTCCTCGCCCTGCCTGTGTCTGGCGGTGGTGAAGACGACGATCGCGGTTGATCAGGCCTCGCAGCAGTGAATAGCAGCCTCCGGCCACAGGTATTTGCCTTTGGCCGGAGGCTGCACACATATTATAAGAATGCAGATTGCCCTGAAGGGCAGGCCATGTGGGGCAACCCACGGAGGATATGATGAGAATTCTGGTTGTTGAGGATGACGCCGACGCCGCAACCTTCCTTGTGAAGGGCCTGCGCGAGGCGGGACATGCAGTCGATCATGCGCTGGACGGTCTGACCGGCAAAAACATGGCCGAATCGGGCGGATACGACGCCTATGTGATTGACCGTATGCTGCCCGGCATGGACGGCGTGACAATGCTGGAAAACCGCCGCGGCGATGGTGATGAAACACCCGCCCTGTTCCTTTCCGCGCTGGGGGAAGTGGATGACCGCGTCGCCGGCCTGAAGGCAGGCGGCGATGACTATCTGGTCAAGCCCTATGCGTTTTCTGAACTGATCGCTCGTGTCGAGGCGCTGGGCCGCCGGCGCGGTCCCCAGAATATTCAGACCCGGTTCAAGGTCGGTGATCTGGAAATGGATATCCTCACCCGGACGGTTCGCCGCGCGGGCAAGAAAATTGATCTGCAGCCCCGTGAATTCCGTCTGCTGGAATATTTGATCCGCCATTCAGGTCAGGTTGTGACCCGCACCATGCTGTTGGAGAATGTGTGGGAGTATCATTTTGATCCGCAGACCAACGTGATTGATGTTCACATCTCACGCCTGCGCTCCAAAATCGACAAGGAATTTGACAAACCGCTCCTGCGGACGGTTCGCGGTGCGGGCTATACGCTGACGGATGAAGACGAATAAGTCAGGAAGGGGCGGCCCCGGCCGCCTTTTTTTACGCTTCATGCAATGGGAAAGCGCCTGACATGCCAACCGCTGACGATACGCCGCTGACACAGCGCCGGTTTCTGCCGCGCCTGTTCCGCACGTCTGCGTTTCGGTACACCATCGCCTTTTTCATCCTGTTTGTGCTGTCGATCGGCGGTATCGGCTATTTCGTTTTTGCCTCCACCCTTGGCGCCACCATGCAACGGCTCGATGACGAACTTGTCAGTGAGCTGAACTGGTTGGCACAGGTCAATGCCCGGCGTGGGTCGGACGGCACCGCGGGCCTTAACGATGTGGTGAATGAGGTCGCACGACTGAAGGTCGTACAGAAAGACGCGATCTACATGATCCTCGTCGCGTTTGAGAACAAACCGTTCCTCGAACTGACTTCGGATCTTGAATCGCTGCCGCCCCAGGCGCTGACGGCGGAGGGAATGTTCGAGTTCGAATATGAAGCCCGTGTGCTGAACAGTGAGACCGGGCGGCGGGAACTGGCCAAGCATCCAGCGGTCGGCCGGGTCGGCAATTTCCTGTATAGCGGCGTGGACGGCACGAAGGTGCGCGCTGTCATCCTGACGGCAAGGGATATCAGCGAAGTCACGGAAATTCGCGACGCAGCGCAGCAGACGGTTGTGCGGGTCGGTATCTTCTCTCTCTTCCTCGCGCTGGCGCTTGGCGCGTTTTACAGCGGCACATTCCTGCGGCGGGTTGACCAGATCGGGCAGACCGTCAAGGCCATCCGCGATGGTGACCTGACCAAGCGGATTGCCCTGTCGGGCGCACAGGACGAATTCGATACGCTGTCTGACAATATCAACGGCATGCTTGATCAGATCGAGCGGCTGATGACCGGCATGCGGCAGGTCTCGGACAACATTGCCCATGACCTTCGCTCGCCCCTGACACGGATCAAGGCGCGGCTGGACTCCGCGCTCAATGATCCGGCCGCCGATCAGGCGGCGGTGATCGAGCGGACCCAGTCAGACGTCGAGCGGTTGCTGGCCACTTTCAATGCGCTCCTGTCCATTACACGTATCGAATCCGGGGAGGGCGGCGGCACAAAGGTACCGGTCGACGTCTCTGCGGTCGCGGAGGAGATGCTTGAGCTCTACGAGCCCGCAGCGGACGATGACGGCTTTGTGCTGGTCGGCAATATCCAGACCGCGCCAACGGTGATGGGCTCAAGGGAACTGATCAGCCAGGCGATCGCCAACCTTCTCGACAACGCCCTGAAATATGCCCGGCGAAACCCTGAGGATCCAGGCGACGTTCAGCCTACGATTGAACTGACCGTCGCACCGCGTCCCGACGGTGGTATCCTGCTGTCGGTGATGGACAATGGCCCTGGCGTCTCTGAAGGCGACTATGACCGCATCCTGCAGCGTTTTGTGCGGCTGGAGCGGAGCCGGTCGACCCAGGGCAATGGCCTCGGGCTGTCTCTCGTGGCCGCGATCGCGAGGCGCCACGGCGCGCAATTGTCGATCGGCCGTGGGTTGCCGCACAGTACTGATACCCGCGCACTGCACCGGCCCGATGCCTACGGTCTGGGTGTGCGAATCAGTTTCCCGCCAGCGGCGAAGCCCGTCAAACGCGCTCTGGCCCCCACGGCCGACCGGCCTGGCGCACCGCCATCGAGCTAAAGGCCAGCGAAAATAAGGGGTATTTGCAACTTCCCCCTTGCAAGGCAGGAAAAATCACCGCTCTAATCAACTTCTCAACAGGCTTGAGCCCGGTAGGAGGCTTTGGAGAACACCCATGAGTAAGGCAGAATTCATCAGCAACGTCGCCGCCGCCGGTGACATGACCAACGCAGAGGCAAAGCGCATGGTCGAGCTCGTCTTTGGCGAAATTGAAAAAGGTCTGAAAAAGGCCAAGAAGGAAGGGAAGTACACGATCGGTACGTTCGGCACCTTCACGATTACCAAGCGCCCGGCACGCAAGGGCCGCAATCCTCGCACCGGTGAAGAGATCAAGATCAAGGCATCGAAATCCCTTCGGTTCCGTCCTTCGTCGAACCTTAAAGAAGCAGCTGGCATCGCCAAGTAAGGCGCACCCTGCTGGGTGATTTCAATGATCCCCACGCTACAGGCGAAACTGGAGGCTGCGCTCGAACAGGGCGCGGCCTCTTCTATTTTGGCGGCGGGCGCAGCGGATGATGCTGCGCCCGAGCACGCGCTTGACCGTTTCTTGAAGGGCGTAGAAGCTCTGTCACCCTTTCTGGGTCGCCTCTGTCACCATACGGAAGATCGACTGGCGCGGGTGCTGGCCGCCCCGGCTGAACGCGGTCTCGCATCTCTGATGCCTGAGGTCATGGACGGCGAGGACGGTGCATCGGCCAAGAGCCGGTTGCGCCACGCCAAGGCGGATTTCGCGCTGGCCTTGGGGCTTGCCGATCTGGCGGGTGTTTTCGACCTTGAAGATGTCATCCAGACCCTCAGTGATTTCGCGGATGTCTGTACGCAGATCGCCCTCAACGCCGCGTGGGTGGATGTGCTTGCCTTGCGCGGTCTGCAATTCACAAAGGATGCCCCTTCAAAGCCGGACGGCATTGCGATCATTGCCATGGGTAAACATGGCGGTCGCGAGCTGAATTACTCCAGCGATATCGATCTCGTCGCTGTCTATGACCCGGACGACATCCCGGTGGCGGAGGATAGCCGCCTCGATGTGAAGGCAGTCGCGGTCAAGGCCGTGCAGTTCATGGTTGATATCCTCAGCCAACAGACGGCCGAGGGTTATGTATTCCGTACGGACCTTCGGCTGCGCCCCAATCCGGGGGCGACGTCCGTGGCTGTCAGCCTCACGGCAGCGGAGCATTATTACGAGGTTTACGGCCAGAACTGGGAACGTGCCGCCTATATCAAGGCGCGCTTTTGTGCGGGCGATGAGCAGGTGGGCCGGCGCTTTCTCGAGGATATGCAGCCATTCATCTGGCGCCGGAACCTCGACTATGGTGCGGTCGCCGATATCCACGCCATCAAGCAGCAGATCCACGCCGAAAAGGGCAATCCGAGCCTGAAAGTGGCCGGGGCCAATATCAAGCTGGGGCAGGGCGGGATCCGCGAGATCGAGTTTTTCGCACAGACCCAGCAACTCCTTCTTGGCGGCCGCGACCTGAAACTGCGATCCTCCCGCACGGTTGAGGCGTTGCGCGCCTTGCACGACACCGGACAGATCGAAGCTGATCTGCTCGAGCAACTGACGGCCGCCTACGTGTTCCACCGCAATCTGGAGCACCGGCTCCAGATGCGTGAAGACACGCAGACGCAGGACATTCCTGAAGACCCGGAACAATTGGCCATTCTGGCGCGCATGATGGGGTTTGAGCACATGGATGAGTTCTGTGCCCAGACGCTGGCGCATATGAACCTCGTGCATGACAGCTATGCGGACCTCTTCGGTGCACCTGCGCCGGCTGAACCTGTGCCTGGCAGTCTCGTCTTCACCGGTGTTGAGGATGATCCGCGCACCCTTGAAACCCTGCGTAAGCTGAATTTTTCTGCGCCGGAGCTGGTGACCAGCCGTATCCGCCGCTGGCACCAGGGCGGACTTCGGGCGACGCGATCCGTCCGCGCCCGTGAGCTGCTGACGGATCTCGTACCGCGCATTCTCACCCGGCTGGGGCAGCTCGACGATCCCGATGCCGCGTTTGCCGCGCTCGATGGGTTTTTCAGTTCACTGTCCGGCGGACTGCAGGTGTTTGCGCTGTTCACGGCGCAGCCGGAAATCCTTGATGATGTGCTGGTTCTTTGCCAGTCATCGCCGGAACTGGCCCGCAAGATGGGACAGCGCCCAGCCCTCGTCGAAGGGTTGCTGGAAGGGTTCGACATCCATGCCGAACCGCTGCCGCCCGCCATGGACGGCGATATTCTCGAAGATCGCCTCGATGAGGCGCGCCGGCTGGTCAACGAACATCGTACGCGCAGCTCGGCAGGGCTGGTCCTGGGGCGGACGGATCCCTTTGCCGTGGGACAGGCACTGTCGGATATGGCGGATGTGGCCATCGCCGATCTGATGGCCGCGGTGCGGGCCGACATGACGCCGCCGGGCCAGGCCCCGGCTGGCGAGGTGGTGGTCCTCGGCTTTGGGCGACTGGGGGCGCAGGCGCTGTCGCCTCATTCGGATCTCGATCTCGTCTTCGTCTACCGATCGGCCAATGAAGACGAAACAGAGGTTTTCTTCACCCGCCTTATCCGCCGGATTGTCAGTGCACTGTCCGTGCCGACAGCGGAAGGGGAGCTGTATGAGATTGACATGAAGCTCCGTCCCTCAGGCGGCGCCGGGCCCACGGCTGTCTCGCTCTCCGCCTTCGACCACTATTATCAGGAGAAGGCCTGGGTGTGGGAGGTCATGGCCCTGACCAAGGCGCGCGTGGTCGCGGGGGACTCAGCTCTTGTGGACGATGTCCGGGCCGTGATGGAACGCACCCTGACAACCGAGCGGCCTGCTTCCGATGTCCTGCCGGCGGTTCTTGAAATGCGCCGACGTCTGTTGTCGGAAAAGCCGGCCGAGACGCCTTTCCACGTCAAACGCCGCAAGGGCGGGCTGACCGATATCGACTTCATCGTCCAATCATTGGCGCTGATCCACGGCCAGACGCTCGGGCGCATCCCGCAAGGCAACGAGGCTGCCATTGCCATCATTGCGGAGCATGGCCTGATGAAGATCGAGGATGCAAAAATGCTGATCGAGGCGCGGCGTGCGATGGAAAGCCTGGCGCAATATGGTCGCGCCGTGTTCGGTGCAAAGGCACCGCCCGGCTTCTCGGCGCGGCAGGAGGCCCGCCTGCGAGGGTTGTGGGACGGCTGGACCGAGGAACCGATCGCCGATCAGTTGGAGCTTCACGCTGCCAGGGTGGCTGACGTCTTTGAACGTTTGGTCGGTCCGTACGAAGAGGACCCTAGTTCAGCATAGCCGACCGCGGCATCGGCTCTTCGCCATGCATGGGCACCAGCTTTTCCAAATCTGGCGTTGTCAGGACGCGGGCGCGTTCCTTCAGCATGGACGGCAGCGTCGCCACCACGCCCGGACGGCGGGGAAGGGTGAAGGCAGCGACTGTGCCGCGGCTGACTTCGCTCGCTACGGCCAGGATGCCATCCTGCGCCTCGACCAGAGACTTGGACAGGGCAAGACCGAGCCCGGAGCCGCGCCGGGTGCGGCTGAAATGATCTTCGACCAGCTCGAACGGCGCGCCCAGGCGGGTGAGGTGATCCTCGTGAATCCCGATGCCGGTGTCGGCAATGAGGATCGTGACACTGGACAGATCGACCAGCGTCGTAACCGTGACGGAGCCGCCGCGCGGGGTAAACTTCTCCGCGTTCGACAGAAGGTTGATGAAAATCTGCTTGATCGCGCGTGGGTCGCCCCAGACCGATGGCACCTGATCGATCATGGCACGCAGGGTGACATCGCTCTCGCGCATCTGGGTTTCGATAAAGCGAAGGCCCTCACGCAGCACCCGTTCAAGATCTGTCTGCTGAGGTTTGAGTTCCAGCTTGCCGGCTTCGATCTTGGACAGATCGAGAATGTCGTCGATCAGGGCCAGCAGATGGCTGCCGCTGGCGTGGATGTCGCGAATATACTCGCCGTATTTTTCGTGACCGAGCGGACCGTAAAGCTCTTCCTTCATCAGCTCGGAGAAGCCATTGATCGCGTTGAGCGGCGTGCGCAGCTCATGGCTCATATTGGCGAGGAATTCGGATTTGGCACGGTTGGCATCTTCTGACCGCTGACGTTCCAGCTCATAGCTACGGATCGCTTCGCGCAGGTCGCCGCGTGATTTCTCGAGAATATCGACGGTCATCTGCAGCTCACGCTCATTGCGCGCGCGCATATCGCCTTCGGCCTTGGCGTCTGTGATGTCCGTCCCGATGCAGACCCAGCCGTCACCGATAGTCTGACGGCGGATGATCCGCATGAACCGGTCGCCGGGGAACAGCGCCTCGGCCTCGGTTGTCCCCTCCACCGGCGGGGTGAAGTGATCATAGAGCAGCTGCGTGTGCTCGGGGTTGATGGAGCGGGCGAGGTCCCTGACCGTAATTCCCTCCGCCAGGGCTTCGCTGTCCGCGCCGAACAGGCCGCAGAATGCATCGTTCCACGCCACGAGACGTCCGCTGGCATCCCAAAGGAGAAACGCCTGCGGAATGGCCTCCAGCGTTTCGCGCAACCGGTCCGTCAGGTCGTCGGCGCGGCCATCGTCCAGCGCATCGTCGCTGACCGGCACGGCAATGCCTTCGCGTGGCTCGTTGAGCTGTGATACGCGAATATAGACCGCCTGCCATTCTTCCTGCGCATTCTTGATCCGTATGCTGCCGTCTTCATACTGAGCATTGCCAAGGAAGACGCCCAGCGCACGGGGCAGGTCGTCATTGTGGATAAACCCGCGCAGCCCGGCATAGGTCACCATGTGGTCTTCGCGCTCATAGCCAAGGGAAGACAGAAGCGCGGCGGGCAGGACCACGCCTTCATCGTCCGCCTGCCACATGCCGCAGCCTGCCTGCTCCGGTCCCAAAAGACGCATAAGAAGGAGGCGGCGGTCGGCATCCGTCTGGGCCAGGGAGAGCCGCAGCCGTCCGGCAACGGACAGAAACGATGCGGCAAGGCCCAGCAGGGCGATGCTGGCGATCAGATAGGGCGTGAAGATGCGCCAGCCCGCGGCCCCGCTGGGGGCAATCGCGATGACATGCTGTCCACCGGGGAGGGGACGTACCACGGCGTTCATGGTCCGGCCGTCACTGAGGTCTAGGCGGTTGATATTGCCGCGCCGTCCCATGGTCGAGAAATCTTCCGGAGAGAATGTCAGCGACGCATCGTGACTGCCGCAGATGAAGCTGCGGCCAGAGACGTTCATCAGGCACGCGGCCCCGCCAGTGGGGGCCAGGAGGCGCAGGGTGCCTTTCGCCTGCGTGGTTTTCGAATCGCCCGGTGCGAAGGTCATCGGCAAAAGGCGGCTCATCGAATCGGCACTGCGAACGGCGGCCACGGTCAGGTGCTCTTTCTCCGCAGTCTGAACACGCTTCGCCTCTTCCATGGCGGTATAGCCAAGCGCACCAAGGCAGGAACCGGTAAGCAGGAGGGTGAGCGCCGTCAGGCGGCCGAGATTAGGCGCGGCGCGGTCGGAGCGCGCGGTGGTTTTTGTTTTTTTTGTCCGCCCGGGTCGCATTCTAGGCCGTCTGCCGATCTTGTTCAGTCTTCATTAAGATTCATACGGGCGTTCCGAGTCCGGTGTCACGCCCTGTTGGCAGGATTTTTTTAACCAAATAGGGGCGCACGCGCCAGCAGGGCAATTTCCCGCTGAACAGGGGCATCGGTGAGTCGACCTCAGGTGGAGTAGAGATATCGCTCCTTGACGCCCAGGCCTTTGGGCGCGGCAAATTTTACTGTGCCATCCTGTTTGCGCAGATCGAAGCTGGCGGTGACCGAGGCATCGTAGGACGTGTCTGTCACCGTACTGACCGCCACGAAATCCGCTTTCCCCTTGGTCTTTGACAAACTGAGAAGCACATAGCCGCGGTAAAGGGGTTCGTGATACCGGACGTGCTTGTTCTTGCGGCGGATCAGTAGGGAGTAGTCGAAGGCCTTGTCGCCGAGATAGAGACTCGGTCCGGGCGATGTCACGCCGGTGGCGCCCAATTCCACACCGACCTGCTCTCCGCCCTCGGTGAAGAGGTCGTTGGCCCATCCCTCATGCGTATCACCGGTGAGGACCACGAGGTCGCTGGCACCAACACTTCGGGCCATGGCATAGACCCGCTCACGATCGGCCGGAAAGCCGTCCCAGGCATCAAGATTGATGGGCAGGCCGAGGGCAGAGAATTCGACGAATGCCCTGGCCTGATCCCACTGTTTCTCCAGCTCCTGGATTGTCTCTTCGTCGGCATAGGGAATGAGATTGGGGGCAATCACGCTCGCAAACATGACCTGGTTGGCCAATAGCCGCCACGGCTCTTTCCGATCGACGGAGCCCTTCAAGGTGGTGCGCAGAAAATCCATTTGCGCGTCGCTGATCAGTCGGCGGGACGGGTCACCGATCACGTCACGCTGAAAGGCGTCAATGTCTTCCTGTGTCTGCAGCGTCGGGACGAACTCGGTGTAGACGAGGGGGGCGCTGCGCGCCGTCAGTCGGGTCTCTAGTGTCGCGATGGTCAGAAGGCCGGGCCAGGTGAAACTGCGGAACAGGGCCTCGCGCGGGCGACCGGGGACCGGGTCACGGACGGGCATCCACTCATAATAGGCCTGCAGCGCGGCCGCCTTGCGGACCTCCCAGTCCCCTTCGGTGGCGGGCTGGTGATTTTCGGCGCCGTGCTGCCAGGCGTCGTTGGCGGTTTCGTGATCGTCCCACACGGCGATCAGCGGATGGGCCGCATGCATGCTCTGGGTCGATGGATCGCCCTTGTACTGGGCGTGACGCTGTCGATAGTCGGCCAGGGTCAGGATCTCGCGGGGCGGCTCGTGGTTGCGGCCCAACGCGGCGCCTGATTTCCCGCCATAACCTGAGGGACCAAATTCATAGAGGTAGTCGCCAAGGTGGATGACCGCATCAATGTCCGGCTGGCGGGCAATGTGGTCATAAACGTTGAAAAAGCCGAACGGGAAGTTTGAGCACGATACCACAGCGAATCGGGCCTCTTCGGCCTGCTGCGACAGGGTCCGGGTGGTGCCCTCGGGCGAAAGCTCGCTGTCGACCTCAAAGCGGTAGGTGTAGCGCGTGCCCGGTTTCAGCCCGGTGGCCAGCACTTTTACCGTATGGTCGCGCGCTGCATCCGTCGAGAAGGGAATCGTCCTCGGTTTGCGTGGGACCGCAGAAAAGGCATCGTCCTCGGTCAGTCTGACGGTGCCGGTGATGCGGCCGGTCACATTGCTGATGCGTGTCCACAACACGACACTGTCGGCGGCCGGGTCACCACTGGCCACGCCATGCCTGAACATGTCGGCCGATGACTGTGTCGGCTGGGCGCTGTCGAATCGCTGGGCTGCGGGGAGGGATGCACAGCCCGACACGCCGCCGGCAAGGGATGAGAGCAGGGCCTGTCGCCGGGTGATCTTCATGAGCGCCTCCACATCTTGTTCTGGTGCATGGGGCGGCCCCAAACGCACCGTTCAAGCCTTTTGGCCTGGTCCTTTGCACAGGATGAACCGGATGTCTTGCCCCTTGGACGGCTGGTATCGCGCTCAGCGGGAAGCTGCGCATTGCCAAATGGAAATCTTGTCCCAACCCCAGTTCGCATCACATGTTGAGGCGAGGCCGTAGGGACGAAACAGAATTTGTAAGATCGTTGAGAAATTCCCTTTACATGGATATTCGCGATCATTAAATCGCTCTTTCTGCCGCGACCCGATAAACGCCCAGAGACGGGCGCCCCTCAGGGGGACGGCACTTTTGTTGAATGGTGGTCAGGGTGCATTCCGCACAGTAGTCACCGTCCAAGAGGAGGCCCCATGAGGTGGACCAATTCATATCTTCCGAACACATAGCGTCGCTCTGCGCGCCCGTTCAGCCTGTCATCATCCAGCGTCCGCATGCAGCTACGCGTGCGGCGAAGTGGTTTACTGACCATTTCCCTGGCAAAGCGTTCTATGCGGTGAAGGCGAATGCCGACCCCATGGTGCTTGAAGCCATTGGCAAGGGCGGGATCAACCATTTCGACGTGGCCAGCATCGCCGAAGTGCGTCTTATCCGGGGCATGTTCCCCGAAGCGACGCTCGCTTTCATGCATCCCATCAAGCCAGCGGAAGCCATTCGCGAGGCCTATTTCGACCATGGCGTGCGGATCTTCTCGCTCGATTGCGATGCGGAGCTGCACAAGATCCTGAAAGCCACAGAAGGCGCTCGGGACCTGACGCTCTGCGTTCGTCTGGCCGTGACCAACGACGCAGCGAAGATGTCACTTGTGGACAAATTCGGGGCGAAGGGTGACGCGGCGATCAGCCTGCTTCGTCAGACGCGCCTTGTGGCACAGCGCCTCGGCGTCTGCTTCCATCCGGGCAGTCAGACCATGAACCCGGCAGCCTATGCCAGCGCCATGGATCAGGCCGACGAGATTATCCGCGCCTGCGGTGTCGTCGTCGAGGTCGTGGATGTGGGCGGTGGTTTCCCTGTCGCGTATCCGGGCATGGAGCCTCCCTCCATGCACGCCTTCGTGGACCAGATCGCTGCGCGGTTCGAAACCTTCCTGTCGACGGAGAACTCCGAGCTGTGGTGTGAGCCCGGCCGGGCGCTCTGTGCGGAGGCCCAAAGCCTTCTCGTCCGCATTGACGGCCGACGGGATCAGGATCTGTACCTCAATGACGGTGTGTACGGTGCCCTCTCGGATGCCGGCCACTTCGCCTGGCGGTATCCAGTGCGCAGCTTTGGTACGCCGAAGTCACGTCAGGTGCTGCCATACCGTTTCTACGGTCCGACCTGTGACAGCGCCGACATGATGCCTGGCCCGTTCTATCTGCCAGCAGACATGGACGTTGGCGATTATATCGAAGTGGGCATGATCGGTGCCTATGGCCGTGCGTTGGCCAGTAATTTCAACGGCTTCGGCGTCTATGACGAAGTCATCTGCGAAGACGATCCTTTTGGTTCCGTTTTCCTGCCTCTGCCGTTCATTCATCAGGCGCAGAACGACCGCTAGGACAGGTTCGGGGCAAGTCGAGACCGACTTGCCCCACCTTACGCATTGAATTTCAACGAAACTTCATCGCCTTAACAAATTCTCATGCACTTGTTGCCGTTAGAATCGGATCACTGAATCAAGCAGTTGCATGTGATATGACGGAAAAAAGGCGATGGTGGTTGAAAAGCCACTATTACAGTCTTGAAACCCGGGGCAGGTGCGACAACGTGTTCGTGCATCAATGCGATGGGGATTTATAATGGCTGATGAGCAAAACCGGGAGAAATCGGATGTGGGGCGTCGCGTGCGCCGCAAGCTGACGATTTTGGGCCCGATTGTAACAGCGTTCAGTTTGATTGTGGCGGCAGCGGCCGTCATCGCCTACCGGTTCGGTGAAGGCGTCATTTACATCAATGACCGGACGATTAGTGAGCTTAATGCGCTCGAACTGACGAGCGGTGCGGCGGTTGGAATTGTCGGGGCCTTTATCGGCGTTGGCGCTGCCGCTGTCGGGGCTCTTGTGACTCTCGTGGCGGGCGTTCTGTCCGTGGGTTTCGGTGCCTTTGGTATCGTGGTCGGCATGATTGTCGCGCTCGGTGTCGTCACCGGCCCGATACTGCTGATTGGTCTGATCGGAATTCTGATCAAGCGCCGGTACTGGCCTGACGTGATCTGATTGCTCTCAGCGCTGACCGTGCCCTGGCCAGTGATCTGATGCGCAGCAAATGACCGTTGTGGGTGTCCGTCAATTGGCCGGACACCGCAGCGGTCTCTTTGTTTCAGACGTTGTCGTTGCGGGTCCACCGCATGATCGTGGCGTCGTGATCATTGCGGTCATCGGCGCTGATTGTCGCCAGATTTTCGATTGTCCAACCTTCCTTTGGCGGCAGGGCGAAGGTCTTGTCTCCCTCCACATCCGCATCCACCAGCGTCACATAAAGATGCGTGACCAGATCCATCGCCTGCGCATAGATATCCGCGCCGCCAATGATGCAGATCTCTGCTGCGTCGGTCTGGGCCGCAAAACTGTCCGCCATGGTCAGCCCTGTTTCGAGGCTTGCCGCGACCGACGTGCCTTGCGGTGGCGCAAAGGAGGCCTGCCGCGTCAGAATGATGTTCTCGCGACCGGGCAGGGGCTGGCCAATGCTTTCATAGGTCGTCCGGCCCATGATGATCGGTTTCCCCATGGTCGCTTTCCGGAACCATTTCAGGTCATCGCGGAGCGTCCAGGGCAGCTCACCATTTCGGCCGATAACCCCGTTCCGTGCGACCGCGACAACGATGGCGATGGGTCGTTGCGCGGTCATCATACTGACACCTCGCCCTTGATGGCGGGATGCGGGTCGTAATCCTCGATCCGGATGTCATCGAAGGTGAAGGCAAACAGATCGGTGACCTCAGGGTTCAGGACGAGCTTTGGCAGGGAGCGCGGGGTTCGCGACATCTGCAGCTCCGCCTGCTCAAGATGGTTCAGGTACAGATGGGCGTCACCGAAAGTGTGGACGAAATCGCCGGGCTCGAGGCCTGTGACATGCGCCATCATGTGCGTCAGCAGCGCGTAGGACGCGATGTTGAAGGGCACGCCGAGGAAGATATCGGCCGACCGCTGATAGAGCTGGCAGGACAATTTGCCGTCCGCCACGTAGAACTGAAACAGGCAATGGCACGGCGCCAGCGCCATCCGATCAATCTGCCCCGGGTTCCAGGCGCTGACGACCATCCGTCGTGAATTCGGGTTTGTCTTGATCTCGTTGAGCACCCAGGAGATCTGGTCCACGGTCTCACCATCGGGCGCTGGCCAGGAGCGCCACTGCGCGCCATAGACCGGGCCCAGATTGCCGTCTGCGTCGGCCCATTCATCCCAGATGCGGACCTTGTGCTCTTTCAGATAGGCGATATTGGTGTCGCCTGCGAGAAACCACAGCAATTCATGGATGATGGAGCGCAGGTGCAGCTTCTTGGTGGTGACCAGGGGAAACCCCTCGGACAGGTCAAAGCGCATCTGGTGGCCAAAGACGCCGCGCGTGCCGGTGCCGGTGCGGTCGTCCCGTTCGGTGCCGTGGTGATAGGCTCTCGCCATGAGATCAAGATAGGCTTGCATGGCGATGCTTGTGCCCAACGACCCTCAGAGGTTCAAGCGCTTTGACGCCGGATCAGGAAGGTCGCTCGGTCAAGAGGCCCACAGCGTCAGCCCCTTTGCGGCCGCACTCTTCGTCGAACTCACTGGGCGCACCGGATACACCGACCCCGCCGATCATGATGCCATCACTGTCAAACAGTGGCAGGCCGCCCTGAAAGGTGGCGATGTAGGGCGCCGTCGGGCCGTTCCATTCCGCGGTCTGCGCTGTCGAGAAGCCGTAGGTCGAGGACGACTTGCCCTTCCACTTGGCAATCTCCGCAGCGGCGGTGGAGGCCGCATCCATCTTGGCAAAGCTGATCAACTCACCGGAATGGTCGTATACAGCAATTGCGATGGCCTGGCCGGACTTCCGCGCATGGCTCAGACAGCTCTCCTGAATCGTCGCGGCAGTCGACAGGTCCAGAACCGGCCGCATCCGCTGCGCGTGGGCCATCGTGGCGACGGCAGCGACGGCGCAGGCTGTCGTGATGATATATCGAATAACCATGCCCGTATCCTCCCAAGGATATTGTCGTTTTGTCCGATCCTGACACTTCTTGCCGGTAGCAGACAAGGCGTGATCGTTGCTGCGCTGCAGCGGGATTGCTTGACGGGAGCGGTAAAATCGCCGTGACTGGATGCTTGTCCTTCTGGAGAAGATGATGCGTCCTCTTATTTCTGCCTGCCTCGCCGCGATGGTCCTGTCTGGCCAGGCTGTTGCCGACCCGATTCGCGATGCCGTGACGGCGGACCAGTCCTATCTCCTTTCGCTGTACAAGCATTTGCACGCCAATCCGGAGCTGTCAGGGCAGGAGGTCGAAACTGCAAAACGTCTTGCCAAGGAACTGCGGTCACAGGGCTTTGATGTGACCGAAGGCGTGGGCGGGACGGGCGTTGTCGCTGTCATGAAAAACGGTGATGGGCCGGTGGTTATGGTCCGTGCCGACATGGACGGCCTGCCCGTGACCGAGCAGACCGGCAAACCCTATGCGAGCAAGAAAAAAGTGCAGCGGCCGGGCGGGGAGGTCGGTGTCATGCATGCCTGTGGCCATGACATCCACATCACCAGTCTGGTCGGCACGGCCCGCTATCTGTCATCAAACAAGGATGAATGGTCCGGCACGCTGATCATGATTGGTCAGCCGGCAGAGGAAACCGGTGAGGGGGCTCGTGCCATGCTGGAGGACGGCTTGTATACGCGCTTTCCTGTGCCGGATCATGCCATCGCCCTGCATGACAGCGCAGGGGCCAAGGCCGGCACGATCGGGCTGAGGTCCGGATACGCGATGGCCAATGTCGACATGGTCGATATCATCGTCCACGGCGAAGGCGGCCACGGGGCCTATCCGCATACCACCAAGGACCCAATTGTGGTGGGCGCGCGCATCGTTGATGCGCTGCAGACGCTGGTGTCGCGGGAAATCGATCCGCAGGCGGCGGCCGTGGTGACCGTCGGCGCGTTCCATGCGGGTTCCAAACACAACATCATCTCCGACGAGGCCCATCTGCAGCTGACAGTCCGGTCCTATACGGATGAAGTTCGCAATCATCTGCTGTCCGGTATTCAGCGCATTGCCAAGGCGCAGGCGCAATCAGCCGGGATCGCCGAGGATCGCCTGCCAGAAGTGACGTGGGATGAGCATTACACGCCTGCGCTATTCAATACCGAGGCGCAGACAGAGACACTGGCGGCGATGTTCATCGAACGATTTGGCGCTGACCGCGTGCTGGAGCCGGCGCCGGTCATGGGCGGTGAGGATTTCGCGCGCTATCACCGCGCCAATCGCGACACAGAATCAACGCTGTTCTGGGTGGGGGCGGTTCCGGCAGCGGATTGGGAGCGCACAGGCGGGGACCCGACCAAACTGCCCTCGCTGCACTCCCCGTTCTTTGCGCCGGATCCTGAACCCACGATTGCGGCAGGGACAGAGGCGATGATCGCTGCAGCCCTGACGCTGTTTCAGGAGTAATCTCAGCCCTCCTGGGCTTCGTCCCACTCACCGCGCGCGGCAAGATAATTCATCCGTGCCCGGTGGGTGAATGCCTTCTGTGCGGCCGGCACATTTTCGGGCTTGCCGCCCCAGGCTGCCAGCGCAGACGCCTGCAGCGCGCGGCCATAGGAGAATGACAGCTTCCACGGCATCTCACCTGCATACATCCGGTTCATGGTGTTGAGGTTGCGTGTTGCCTCTAACTCCGACTGCCCGCCTGACAGGAACACTATACCCGGCACGGCGGCAGGGACGGTCTGGCGGAAGCATTTGACAGTGGCCTCCGCAATCATCTCGGTGGAGGGCTGTTCTGAAGCACCCTTGCCAGCGACGATCATGTTGGGTTTGAGGATCGTGCCCTCAAGCGCAACGCGCTGTTCGAAAAGTTCCCTGTAAAGAAGGTCGAGCACGCGGGCGGTCACACCGAAACAGCGGGCCATGTCGTGATCGCCGTCCATCAGCACTTCTGGTTCAACGATGGGCACAATGCCCGCTTCCTGACACAGCGCTGCATAACGCCCCAAGGCGTGCATGTTGGCTCTCAGCGCCTGATGCGTCGGGATGGATGATCGCCCGTCATGGCCAATATGAATTACCGCACGCCATTTCGCAAACCGGGCGCCTTTGTCATAATACCCATTCAACCGGTCGCGCAGGCCGTCCAGCCCTTCAGTAATTGTCTCGGTCGTCGCCAGGGCGAGCGGCTTGGCACCACGATCAACCTTGATGCCAGGAAGACAGTCCTGCCGCGTCAACTGCTCGGGAAAGGGCGTTCCATTTTCCGTTGACTGATGGATCGTCTCATCGAACAGGATGACGCCGGAAATATACTTGCTCACCGCTTCGCCGGCGGTAAACAGCATGTCCCGATAGGCGCGGCGATGCTCTTCGGTGCTTTCAATGCCAATCGAGTCAAAGCGCTTCTTGATCGTACCGAGGCTTTCATCGGCGGCGAGAATGCCGCGACCATCGACGACCATTTTATGGGCAATGTCTGCCAGACTGTTCAGGGAATGACGGCTCATGTCGTTACCTCTTATTGGCTTTCAGTGCTGCCGGATCAGCGTTCGATTCAGCTTCAATATGACGAATGGTGCCTGATTTTGATCGCATGACGATCGTATGGGTGCGGACCTTATGGCCCTGCCAGCGGACACCTTTGAGGAGGGAGCCGTCGGTCACCCCGGTGGCGGCAAACATCACATCGCCGGACGCCATGTCCATGAGGCCGTATTTCCGGTCGAGATCCGTGATGCCGGCTTTCTCCGCGCGGCCCCTTTCGTCATCATTGCGAAAGATGAGGCGGCTCTGCATCTGTCCGCCGACGCAGCGAAGGGCCGCCGCAGCGAGGACGCCCTCGGGCGCGCCGCCCTGACCGATATAGAGATCGATGCCCATTTCAGGCTGGGTCGTGTGGAACACGCCGGCCACATCACCGTCCGGGATGAGGAAGACGCGGGTGTCGAGCTTGCGGGCCGCTGCGATGATTTTCTCATGGCGCTCCCGGTCAAGAACGCAAAGCGTGAGGTCGGATGTCGGCACACCCTTGGCGCGGGCGAGGGACTGGATATTGTCCTCAACGCTGGCATCGAGGTCGATAACGCCGTCAGGATAGCCGGGCCCGCAGGCGATCTTGTCCATATAGACGTCGGGGCTGTGCAGCAGGGTGCCGCCGGTGGCCATGGCGACCACCGTCAGCGCGTTCGACATGGCCTTGGCGGTGAGGGTCGTGCCTTCAAGTGGGTCGAGGGCAATGTCGACAGGCGCGCCGCCGCGTCCGACTTTCTCACCAATATAAAGCATCGGTGCTTCGTCTCGCTCGCCCTCGCCAATGACGATGGTACCGTCAATATCAAGGCGGTTCAGGGCATCGCGCAGGGCGGTGACAGCGGCCTGATCGGCCCCTTCCTTGTCACCACGACCAATCATCAGGGAGGCAGCCACGGCTGCCGCTTCAGTACACCGGCCAAGTTCAATGGTCAGGATACGGTCGAGATAGGGATTTTTCTGGGTCATAGACCTTTCCATTTGGGCAGGGGAAAGTGATCTACTGGTAGCAGCAACATCATGCTCTGTATCGTGTTTTTGCTTGCAACAATTTGCGTAGATGCGGCGCTTATTGGAGTAAAACACCGCGTTAGCGCGTTACATTTGACAGATCCGGGTGATACCGGTCTCGCCGCAGTCGATTTGCAAAAAAATTGCGCTTTTTGGATAAAATCACGGAACCTCCGAGACATTACGGGGTTTTTATTCGCTCAGCGGCAAGTTTGGCGAGGGAAGATAGAAACGCGTCATGACCACGGATGACGATTTATCAGGGCCTGTCGGTAAGAATATACCGCCTTTTCGGGGCGGAAACAGTGAGGACGAATTTGCGGGGGCATCCGGTCTGTTGTTTGAACAGGCGATGGCCCAGACGCGCATGGCCATCTGTCTATCTGACCCCCATCAGCCAGATCAGCCGATCCTTTTCGTCAACCGCGCCTTTCGCGACCTCACCGGCTACGACAATGATGAGATCATTGGACGGAACTGCCGTTTCCTGCAGGGCGAGGCAACCAATCCCGATACTGTCAAACGCATCTCCAAGGCCCTTGCTGACGAGGATGTGATCGTTGTCGAGCTTCTGAACTACCGCAAGGATGGCTCGGCGTTCTGGAACGCGCTGCATCTCGGGCCGATCTATGATGCCCAGGGCAATCTGATCTACTTTTTTGGCTCCCAGTGGGATGTGACGGATGTCCACTCCGCCCGTGCCGACGAGCGTCACGCGAAGATACTGGCGCGTGAGCTCAGTCATCGCATGAAGAACATGTTCTCGGTCATTGGATCGATCGTGAACCTGACCGGCCGAAGCAAGGGCATCCGCGAAGAAGCCGCCGAAATCAATGATCGCATCCAGGCTCTTGGTCGGGCCTATGACACGACGCTCGATGAAGCGTCTCTCGGCACGATCGAGGCGGGGCAGGCGATCAGATCCGTCCTTGCGCCTTATGATCCGGAACAAAACCGGGTCGTCTTCCACGGCAACGGCGCGCGTGTTGACCCGAACATGGTGTCGACACTGGGCCTGGCGCTGCATGAGCTCGCCATCAACGCCATGAAACACGGGGCATTGACCGCCGATGACGGAAAGGTCGACCTCAACTGGTTCGTGGATGATCAGGCTGGCGATTGTTTTCTCGTCATCGAGTGGCGGGAAACGGGCGGCCCCCCGATAGAGGGCCCACCGAGCAAGAAAGGCTCTGGCTTCGGCATCATCGAAACGCTGCTGGCAGCGTCAAAAGGCGAAATTCATCGCGAGTGGAAGTCTTCCGGTCTTGAGGCCACGATAACTGTACCGATAAGAAGAAAGTCCCGCGCATGACCCTGATGCCCGAAACGATTGATCATTCCGGCGAGCTGAGCGGCAAACGGATCATGCTTCTTGAAGATGAAGTGCTGATCGCGATCGACCTGGCCTATGCGTTCGAAGATGCGGGCGCCGTCGCGGTCACGGCAAACAGCTGCGATGAAGCGCTTGAGGAAATCGAGCAGGGTCTGCCCGACGCCGCGGTGCTGGACGTCAATCTGGGGCGCGGCGAAACATGTCGCCCGGTGGCGCAGAAGCTGCGCGAGCTGGGCGTCCCGTTTTTTCTGCACTCAGGGGATTTTGATCGGCAGGGGGAGCTGATTAACGAACTCGGTGCGAAGATCATTCCCAAACCAACGCCGGCTCATCGCCTCGTTGCCGCGGTTGTCGATCTCTTCGACGACTAACTGTTATTCAGCCGCCAGCGTCCCTAACCCGTGGGGGCTGTCGGGATCGTCCTGTGCATTTTCCGGTTCCGGTATTGCGATCGGCTCATCGGTTTCTGACACTGGACCGGACCGGTCGATCTTCTTGCTTGGACCGCGATAATTCACGACGCCCTGGGTCAGGGCATAACAGGCAAGGGCCACCGTCAACGGGATCTTGACCTTGTCGCCGTCGCGCTCGCCGCGTTCGTAATACTGGATCATCCGGCGCTTCAGGCCGAGCGCGTCGGCCGCGTCCTTCTGCGAAAACCCGAGAGTTTTGCGCCATTTCTTGAAGTCGTTCGGCTCCATGGTTTTTCCCATGGCCATCCCTCCGGGTAACGCGGCTCGAAGGATCCTTACCGCGTAATTGTAACAACACTATAACAGGAACCTTGATCCGGGGAAATTGGTGCAATTTGTGCACTTTATTTTCCATGGCCGGAGGGGTTTCTCCGGCGGGCCTGACGCCCTATATATGGTGGGTCGCTTCGGCGACTATGAAGATAAATGGCGCTCGTAATAAGCGGCTCGGACCCGGGGGCGGTACCCGGCGGCTCCACCACAGCGCCTCGATCATGGCTTTACATTGGCCATGACGGGGTGTTGCGGCGGGGCCGAAATAGCATCGACGAACGTGTAAAGGTTCTGCTTTCTTCCGGATGGTCTCCGTTATTGGGCCGCTTAGAATAGTTGCAAATGACAACTCTTCGGAAGGTATGGCTCTCGCTGCGTAACGCAGTGCGGGTTTACCGCTTTTAAGTCCTAGGCCTTTTCCCGGCCTGGGCGGGGTCCCGGCGAACCTGGCAACAGAATCGCCGACTTTCTCTTCATTCCTCGGATAGCGACGCCAGATAGGCGATCAGATCACGGCGATCCGCCGGATTGGGATTGCCGCGATAGGCCATCCGATTGCCGGGCACGAGCGCCTGGGGCTGTTCAAGCCACTGGTCGAGATGGGTGTCGTCCCATGTGAACTCTGCCCTTTTCATCGCTGTTGAATAGGCAAAGTCGGCCTTGCCGCCGGCCTGTCGCCCCACGACATCATGCAGATTCGGGCCGATCATGTTCGGCCCTCCCGGCGTCGCCGTATGGCATTGCTTGCATTCGCGGAACAGGGCCTGACCCATGGCCACGTCGGCGGGCAGGGCCAGGCGCTCTTCGGCGCTCATGGGCGCAGGCATGTCCGAGCCGCCACAGGCCATGAGGGAAAAAAAGGTGATTGAGAACAGCAACAGGCTTCCGGTTTTCATGATAGGCGCTCTAAACACAAAACCCGCCACCGAGAAGGCGGCCGAAGACAAAAGGGACAATCATGGATCTGAAATCGACCGTGCGGGCCATTCCCGACTATCCCAAGCCAGGCATTGTCTTCCGCGACGTCACCACGCTGATGGGGGATCCGGCGGCCTTTCGGCACGCTGTCGAGTTGTTGTCTGAGGCGTTCAAGGCCCACCGCATCGACAAGGTGGCCGGGATTGAAGCCCGCGGATTCATTTTCGGCGCCGCCGTCGCTGACCGCCTTCAGGCCGGGTTTGTGCCTGTTCGCAAGGCGGGCAAGCTGCCCCATGACACCCTGCAGCGCAGCTATGAGCTCGAATATGGCGAAGATACGCTGGAAGTGCACCGCGATGGCGTCAGCGCGGGCGACCGCGTGCTGTTGATCGACGACCTTCTTGCCACTGGCGGGACGGCGCAGGCGGCCTACCATCTTCTGAAGGATGCTGGTGCCCACGTGGTGGCGGCCGCGTTTGTGGTCGAACTGCCCGCCTTGAACGGTCGCCAGAAACTCCAACATGATGATATCGAAGTTTTGTCGATCATCAGTTTTGAAGGACACTGATCTGATGAAAAAGTGGATGGACCGCATCTTTCCCAACTCAGGCGATGGCAATACCCAGGCGCCAAGCGTGTCGCCGGAGATCGGGGCGGCGGGTGTTCTCGTCGAGGCCGCCTGGCGTGATGGACAGTATACGGAAGTTGAGCGCGATATCGCGACGGCCGCCATCATGAAACTGTTCCTGCTCGACAATGCAAGCGCGGCGCGCCTGCGCCAGGAAGCGGAAGCCGCCCAGGCCAAGGCATCGACGATGATGACCTTTGCCGCGGCGGCCCGTGGTCTGCCATCGGACAAGAAAGAGGCGCTGATCACGCGCCTGTGGGCGATCATCGACAGCAATGGCAGCGCCACCGTGCCTGAGGAGCATGTCGTTCGTTCGGTCATCGACGTCCTTGGCGTGCCGCAGGAGCGCGGCCGGGGGCTGCGGCCGGCGCCGAGTGTCACGGGAAAGGAGAACTGATGTCAGCTCAATCGACCCAGCGTCGCCTGACGACGACCGACATTGCGTCGCGCAAGGGCGGCGAACCGATCGTCTCCCTCACAGCCTATGATGCGCCCACCGCGGCGCTTCTGGATCCATATTGCGACTTTCTTCTCGTGGGCGACAGTGTGGGCATGGTGGTACACGGACTGCCGTCGACCGTTGGTGTCACCGTCGACATGATGATCATGCACGGACAGGCTGTGATGCGCGGGGCCAAGCAGGCACTCGTCGTCATCGACATGCCGTTTGGCAGCTATGAAGCCAGCCCGCAGCAGGCCTTCGAGAATGCCTCGCGGATCCTCCGTGAGACGGGGGCAGGGGCCGTGAAGATCGAAGCTGGAACATATGCCGCTGAAACCATCCGCTTCCTGACGGAGCGCGGCGTTGGCGTGATGGCGCATGTGGGGCTGCGGCCCCAGGCGATTGGCGTGACCGGCGGGTTCAGGGCCGTCGGCCGGTCACCGGAAGAGGTCGAGCGTGTGCTGGCCGAAGCAGAAGCCGCGGCAGACGCCGGCGCCTTTGCCGTGGTGGTCGAAGGGGTCGATGAACAGCTCGGTGACCAGATCACAAGCGCGGTTTCCATTCCGACCATCGGTATCGGTGCATCGGCCAGCTGCGATGGCCAGATCCTCGTGACACCTGACATGCTAGGCATGTTTGACTGGTCACCAAAATTCGTTCGCCGATATGCCGACATGAAGACCGTCATGTCGCGGGCTGCAGAACAATATGCCAAAGACGTGCGCGACCGGTCGTTCCCGGCTGCGGCAGAGCTCTACCATCTAAAAGCTAAACGATTGTCCTAGGAGGACGGCGTATATCCCGGCGCGGTGACCACGCGCTGGGTAAAGCGCGGGCGACGGATGGCGATGCGCCGCATCGGGACATTGGTGATGAACTGTCCATCGAATAGGGGATCGTACAGGCCGGCAATTTCGACGATGATAACCGAATCGCCCGGTGTCAGCAGCGGAATATCAAGACCTTCGATCAGCGCCTGCGCTGTCTGTGTGCCGGTATTGCCTTCCAGATCACGGCTCATGAACCAGTCCACATTGACGCTCTGATTGACCCCCGAGGGATCGATCGGATCACTGAGTGGTCGATAGACGCTGGCAGCAGTGACCTGTATCTGCATGTTGCCCTGGTACTTACCCGACAGGGCGGTGGCGACTTGCACCAGATCGTCCTCGAACGCATTCGTGATTTCAACCTGACGCGAGATAAGGTCCGCCATCGTACTGTCGAGGTGCGTCAGGGTTCGCGATGCCTTGTAACCGTCAAACGCCGTCAACGCGCCCAGAAAGAAGAGGATCATCACGGGCAGAATGATCGCGAACTCAATCGCCGATGTGCCATCACTTTCGCGCCTGAACCGACGCAGAGACTGCGGAACAAATGGCTGCATGTCAGAACGGCTCGTTCAAAAAGGCGGTCGAGGAAATGATTTCAAACCGACCGGAGTCCGTCTTGGTCAGGGCGAGGCCCAGGCCGAGGCCAGGAACAGACACGCTGGTGGTCAGGCAGGCCCTGATAAACATGACGTCGCCGCCGCTGCCCGGACTGTAATGGATGACGGGCTGCATTTCCTTGGTGGAATCCCGGCATGGCGCTGAATAGGCGACCTCTTCGTCGAGGGTCGACAGTTCAATGACCTCAATGGCAAGATCTGCATTGCAGTTGGAGACGATCGCCTCGACCCGTTCGCATACAAATGAATGAAGGTCGTCACGGGTGATGGAGCCGTCATTCGCCGCGCCGGTATAGACATATTTCGCCGCATCGACCATCGCGTTGTCGAGAATGACGCTTTTGGTGAGGATCAGACCGGCTTCCAGTGACGACAGCGCGAGCGCCAGATAGACCGGACCCACAATCGCAAATTCAATGGCGGCCGATCCGTCTTTACGATGCAGGAAGCGCTTGACTGAGCGAAAGATCATGTGATTTCCCTCACATGAAGATCCGGACACGGTTGATATTGGCGGCAATAGCGCTGAATGCCGCTTCGATCTCCGTATTGTCGATGAGGTAATAATTTGCCACGGTCGAAGCACAGCTGCGCAGGACGGTATCCGCGTTACTGCCAGCATCAATACCGAAGCCGATGGTGAAAACAATCACACCCTTCGTCTTCGCATCCTGGCAGAGAGTCAGAAAATTCGACTCAGCTGCTTCATTCGTAAACAGAAGTTCCGAGCAAAAGAGCGTGAACTCCCAGCATGTTTTGGGCTGGAAGTATTTGTTCATATTGCCGTCACTCATGACGATCAGCACTTTCAGTGTCTCGGCGCGAAAATCGGCGGGGCGCACATGGGCGAAGCTGCCGCCAAATCTGCCGCGCATGTCTGGCGACAGGGACTTCAGGCCGATCAATGTTCCTTCGTCGATGGATGTCAGGCCGGCAAGATCACTCTCGGCCGTCAGGGCCTTGATCTTGTTAATGAGATCAGTGGAATTGTTGCTCTGATAGAGGGCGCGGTTATTGTTCCGTGGACAGCTGCGATAGGGCGAGAACAATTCCCCAACGCCATAGTGGAAATATTCGGGAAGGGGCGTCATGCTGTAAGACGTCCATGACAGATCGGAAAAGTGGGACGGCCGCAGGTTCAGACAACCCTGCCAGCGGTGACCATCGTGGAAGTCGTTGTCCAAGTGATTGTCAATCGTTGACGGATTGACGAAGAATTTGAATTCATCGCCCACATTCACATGCGTGCCGAAAGGGATGATGGAGACCGATGTCAGGTCACGGACTTCATCCGTCAGGATCGTGTCGATAAAGTCTTCACCCGCCGTGATCAGGTTGGCGATACGCGTCCCGGCCATGGAGCCTGACACGTCGAGCACAAGCGCGATTTCGACCCGCTGCCAGTCCTGACGGCCGCCGCTCTCGGCGCTGATGTCGAGGCTGTCGATATCAATCAACGGCAGAAACATTGTCGACAGGGCGTAGGCGGCCTCCACCCTTACCCGACGCCCGCTATTGTCCTCCACAGCGGTGATCGTCAGATCGATATCACTGAAATTGATGCGCGACGTGGCGAGATTGGTCGCAAGATATTCTTCGGCGACCGCGGTCATGTCCCGTTCGTTTGTCAGCGATGATGCGGCGAGCACTGCTGCATCAACCGCGCGCTGCAATTCGATACGCTGCTGAATGGCACGCGAGATATCGATGGCCCCGCCGAGAAGGGCAAAGGTCGGCAGGATCAGAAGGGCCGCCATGATGGCGACGTTTCCTCTTTGCGATCGCTTGGTCGAAACCATTGCCTACACCGTCAGTGGTACCTGTAATACCCGATACCAATATCCCCATCGCGTTTTCGAATTTGCAAATTTTGTTGGTGAACAAATTATTGAAAAGCATATTAGAATCAAATTTCAGTCGCGGACCTAGCATTATATTGCTTGCAAATTTGGAGAACCATAATGAGATGAAGGGTGCTGGGTGCGCTAAAAAACAAGCAAAAACAATGGCATGAGATGGATTCTGCATATTGTCACGATGATGAGCGCGCACCGGATCGAATTTGACATAGTTCAGGATCGATTGTGGGTTGAATCGTGCTCGTATGCCGGTAAAATTTGAAATATAACGCGTATGCGGAGTTTTGATGCAAATTGCGCCGACCAGCCCGCGTTGCCCTGGTTTGCTTAGGGCCGCGACACGGCAAGTTGCCCGCAGCGACAGGGCTTGGCCCGACGGTCTGTCGGTGAGTTAGTGACAGGTTGCGGTGAGAGGTCGGCTTAACGCGTAATGCGAAGCTTGTTCAGCTCTGTGCCGATTGATCCGAACGTATTGTCGAGCGCGTTGGCCGAGGGGGCAAAGTAGTACTTGCCCGGATCAGAAGCGCACGACTCGTAAATCGCTTTTGTGGAAGAGCCGGCGCTGGTCGCAAAGACGACCGTATAGACCGTGATGTTCATTTCCTTTGCTGTGGTGCAAAGATTGATCAACCGGTCCTCGACTTTCGATTTGGCTGTACCGCTATTGGACGTGCCAAGAATGGAATTCATCCGCCATTCGCCAAGACGGCCATAGCCCGTAATGTCGGACTGCTCACTGTCCTGCGCCACACAGCAGCCGTCCCATCCCGCGTTGTACAGCGTGTTATCTCCATCGGTCATCAGGACAATAGCGCGGCGCCAGTTGGGCGATTCCCATAGCCGCTCATTGGTCCGTGGGTCCCGATGGGTATCGGATTCGGTGAAGGGCTCGCCCGGCGTCAGTGTGCGAATGCCCCAGGCCATGCCGATATCGGAAAATGTGCCGCCGCGGTTCCATGCGGTCATGATATCGAGGGCGTGGGTGACGTCAGACTTGGTGCCTGTCAGGGGAACAATCGGGGTTGGACAGCCCACATTCGGCCCGACAAACGCGTTTGAGTCACGGTCTCCACCGGGATCGATACTGTTCGGGTCCGCTTTGCCCATGTCGCTGCCCGACGTATACACGCCGAACTGGTTGTCATTGTAGATCGGCCAGATCAGCGGCGTCCATTTGCTGGTCGATGGCGGTGTGTCGTCCCAGGAGGCATCGCCGGTCCGTTCGTACACGCAGCCCTTCCATTGCGTTTTGTCTGATGGATCATACTCGATCACATCCAGCTGGCCCGGGGCGAGACCGGTCCGGCCTTGCGGATCCTTCAGTCGGAAATCATCGACAATACTCGTATTGACAATACCTGGTGCGGCATCGCCCGGATTGACCATGGACGCGTAGGGGACGACCGAAACGCGCAACTGGGCCATCTCATCCTCTTCAAAGAGGGAATTGACCATGCTGCGTGATGCCTGCTTCAGCGCGCTGATCCGGTTTGTTCCATCAAGCCCGCCCCACATCGAGCCTGTATTGTCGAGGACCAGCGCGACCATGAGGCCACCGCCTGCACGGCTGACCTCGGTCAATGCCGCTGAATTGACCGTATCCTTGTCGAGGATGCGCATGAAATAGGTCGGCATTGTCGCCTTGACCGCAATTGTTACCTTTTCCGCAGTGGACGTCACATTGAGGCTGGTGATCGTTGCACCGGTCATGTGGAAGTTCAGATCTACATAGTCCTGGGCGAGGGCAGTCAGCTCTTCATCCGTGCCAAACGTTGTGCCGATGGCCAGCGCGGCAGCGTCGGTCGCACCCTGCAGTTGGTAGCGCAACAGCATCATCCGTGCGCCGTCGATAGACAGGCCAGTTGCCGCGATGATCGGTACGATCATCAATGCGGTCAGCAATGCGACATTACCGCCGGTTCGGTGCGCAAAGCTGACGAGACGGCGGACAAAACGCTTCATTGTGAGTATCCATCGACATGGGTGCCGTCTTCAACCAGAGATCCATCCATTGCGATGGCTCGGGTATTGCGCGGCTTGAAAATCGAGCGCGTCGATTTTGTGATTGTGGTGCCGCCGAAAATATCAAACAGCGTCGGCGCCGTGACGGTCATGGTGGTATAAAGAACACTCTGCCCAGGCTCTGCAAGCCCAATGGTCTTGTCTAGATTGATCTGCGGACCGCCGCCGCCGCGTGTGGTGCTCCACAAGATGACAGGTGTTCCGTCCTCATCGTAACCGATACTGGCCACGGTCACGCCGAGGGACGCTTCGGCAAAGTCGACCGACGTCATGATGGTGCCGGCGACATCAAAAATTTCGGTGACATCCGCTTCGGTCAACTCGTTTGACCGAGAGAGGTAGTCGCCAAACTGATAGGCGTAACGCTCAAACTCGTCGACGATCTGCACGCGCGTGGTCATCTCGAAGATACCAAAGGCGATGCCCACAAGCAGGGGCAGGACCATGGCGAATTCCGCCGCGGCCACACCCGCCTGATTATGACGGAAACGCTGGATGAGGTGCATCAACATTCGCCGGTGCATCCAAAAGCTTCGTTCTTGGTGATCGAGGCGCCGGTGATGATCACGTTCTCTCCATCCGGCTGGAAAATCGATTTGATCATGGGCGTGATGAAGCTGAAATTCGTCACCGCCCGCACGATCATGATCTGTTCCTGACGGCCGGGGTCGAAGGTGAAGTTGCTTGGCTCGCCATCGCCGTCAAACGTGATGGGCGGGAAGGTTGCGTCGCTGAGACGGTTAAAGGCCCGCACGTCAACGAAGATATCGTCGCAATCAAAAAGGAACGATGATTTCTCGCACACTGTCTCCTTGAAAAGCGTTTCGGGGTCGCCGGCTTTCTGAATGTGACCAGTCTGCAGTTCACGCGACACTTCGAACACCAGGTAACGCAGGCTGTGGCGCTTGAAATAGAACAGTGACGTTTCAAAAATGGCGAACACAAGAAGAAAAAAGACGGGGGCAATGATCGCGAATTCTACCGCTGCCGACCCTTCATCTCTCTTTAACCAGCGTCGAACCAACATGATGCCAGTACCTTGAACCCGTTACACCCTATGTTCCTAAGGCATTGCGGTTGAAGGAATATGAAGATTGCGAGTCGTTGGCGTCATCGTGTCAGCACTCTTCGCCGACACTCTCGTCTTGGTGGATTGCCCGGACCGGGCGCTGCCACTAAACCCCTGTCCATGACAGACAACGATCCATCCCTCCCGAAGAATTTTGACCATTCCGAAGCCGAAAGCCGCCTCTACGCTGCGTGGGAGGAAGCCGGCTGTTTCAAGCCGTCGGGCGTGGGTGAGCCCTATTGTGTCGTCATTCCGCCGCCCAATGTCACGGGCAGCCTGCATATGGGCCATGCCCTCAACAACACGTTGCAGGACGTGCTGATCCGCTACCACCGGATGAAGGGCAAGGATGTGCTGTGGCAGGTCGGGACGGACCATGCCGGCATTGCCACCCAGATGGTGGTCGAGCGCCAGATGGCTGAACGGCAGGAGCCTCGGCGTCAGGATATCGGCCGGGAAGCATTCGTCGAAAAAGTCTGGGAGTGGAAGGCTGAAAGCGCCGGGACGATCCAGTCCCAGCTGCGCCGCCTTGGTGCCTCCTGTGACTGGAGCCGGGAACGCTTCACCATGGATGATGGCCTGTCGGCGGCTGTCCGCAAGGTGTTCGTGCAGCTCTATAATGAGGGGCTGATCTATCGCGGCAAGCGGCTCGTCAACTGGGATCCCAAATTCGCGACCGCTATCTCCGATCTCGAGGTCGAGACCCATGAGGTCCAGGGCCATATGTGGCACTTCCAGTACAAGCTGGCGGGCGGCGAGACCTATGAATATGTCGAGAAGGATGAGGACGGCAACGTCAGCTTGCGTGAAGTGCGGGACTATATCTCCATCGCCACGACGCGGCCCGAGACGATGCTCGGCGACGGCGCGGTTGCGGTGCACACGGATGATGAGCGCTACAAGCCCATCGTTGGCAAGTTCTGTGAGATCCCGGTAGGGCCAAAGGAAAGCCGCCGCCTGATCCCGATCATCGCCGATGAATACCCTGACCCTGACTTCGGGTCCGGCGCGGTGAAGATCACTGGTGCCCATGATCCGAACGACTATGAGGTCGCCAAGCGTCACAACATTCCGCTTTACCGCCTGATGGACAATGTCGCCGCCTTGCGTGCCGATGGTGCGCCGTATGCGGAGGAATCCGCCAAGGCCATGACGCTTGCCAAGGGCGGGGAGGCGTTTGATGAGGCCTATGTGGACACGATCAACCTCGTGCCCGAAGCCTATCGCGGTCTTGACCGGTTCGAGGCGCGCAAGCGCATCATCGCGGATATCGATGCCGAAGGCCTGATGATCCGGGTTGAGGACAAGCTGATCCAGCAGCCCTTTGGCGACCGGTCCGGCGTGGTGATCGAACCCATGCTGACGGATCAATGGTATGTGGACGCCAAGACCATGGCCCAGCCCGCGATCAAGGCGGTGGAGGAGGGACAGACAAAGTTTGTCCCTGAGAACTGGACCAAGACCTATTTCAACTGGCTGAACGATATCCAGCCCTGGTGCATCTCCCGCCAGCTGTGGTGGGGGCACCAGATCCCCGTGTGGTACGGTATTGATATCGGGCCAACACTGGATGAGTCTGTGGAACTCACCGACAGCGCGTCGTTGAAGCTCACAACTTTTGCTGTTGAGGACGAAGCGCAGCTCAAGGCTGCAGTGATCGCACAGCTTGACCAGTCGTGCCCCGGCCACGGGTTCGAGGACGTGGTCGTGGTTGATTCCCATGCGGAAATGGTCGCGACCATGAAAGAAACGGAACTGCGCTACACCAAAGGTGTGGACGCAAAGCGCAGCTACGTCCTGTTCCGCGACCCTGACGTTCTCGACACGTGGTTCTCTTCCGCCCTGTGGCCGTTCTCGACGCTGGGTTGGCCGGAAGAGACGCCGGAACTTGAGAAATTTTATCCGACCGCGACGCTTTCGACGGCCTTTGACATCATCTTCTTCTGGGTGGCCCGGATGATGATGATGGGCATGCACTTCCAGAAGGAAGTGCCGTTCAAGGAAGTTTACATCCACGCCATCGTCCGGGACGAAAAGGGACAGAAAATGTCCAAGTCCAAGGGCAATGTCATCGACCCGATCGTCAAGATGGATGAGTACGGCACCGATTCCCTGCGCTTTACGCTCGCCGCCATGGCCTCACCCGGGCGGGATGTGAAGCTGGCAGATCAGCGGATCGAAGGCTACCGGAATTTCCGCACCAAGCTGTGGAATGCCGCGCGCTTCTGCCAGATGAATGAGTGCAGTGTGCCAGAGGGCTTTGACCCTGCGGGCGTCACCTCGGCGCTGAACCAGTGGATCCTGCACGAAGCGAACCTGACGGAGCGGGCAATTGAGCAGGCGCTCAGCGCCTATCGCTTCAATGATGCGGCGGACACGATCTATCAGTTCACGTGGAATATCTTCTGCGACTGGTTCTTGGAATTCGCCAAGCCCGTCTTCCACGGGGAGGAGGAGGCGGCGAAGGCGGAAACCCGCGCCACGACCGCCTATGCCCTCGACCGCATCCTCGTCATGCTGCACCCGTTCATGCCCTTCGTCACCGAAGAGCTATGGGGTCAGATGGCGCCCCGCGAGAAGTACCTCATGCTGGAACGCTGGGACGGGCCGGGCGTGGACGCACCAGAGGCCGCGGCGGAGATGAACTTCATCATCGCATTGGTGTCGGGCATTCGTTCTGTGCGTACAGAGATGAATGTGCCCCCTTCAGCAAAGATGCCGCTCGTCGCGCTGCAGGCGGACGAAGAGGCCAAGCGGCGCCTGACGGCATCTGCCGGGCTGATCGAACGCCTTGCCCGTCTCGACGGGATCAGCTTCGCCGATGACGCGCCAAAGGGCGCAGCACAGATCGTGGTCGCGGGGGGCAGCTACGCGCTGCCCATTGCCGATTTTATCGATCTTGGAGCGGAAATGGCGCGCCTTGAAAAGGATATCGCCAAGAACCGGGATGAGATCGAAAAGATCGACAAGAAGCTCTCCAATGAACGGTTCGTGTCGAAGGCCCCGCCAGAAGTGGTGGAGGAGCAGCATACACGCCGCGCCGATTTCGCCGCCAACCTTGAAAAGCTGGGTGCGGCTCTCGACCGGCTCAAAGCACTCTAAGGAAAAGGCGGCCCTCACGGCCGCCTTTTTATTCGACTTTCTGGCGATCAATCCTCTTCAGGAAGATCGATCCACCAGCGCGCGCCTGTATAGGGTTCGTGCTCGACCCCATAGAGCCACCGCAGGGCGTCGAGCGCGGCTGGGTGATATATCGTGCTGTGATGCTCCGTCTCGCGACGATCGACATAAGTATAGGTCAGCCCGTCCAGTTCCGCCGCTGCCAGATCGGCGAGGATGGTATCGAGGCCGGCCTGCATCGTGCCACCTTCATCAGCCATGGTCACATATAGCCGCTTGCCGGTAAAATCGTGGGTGGCCAGCGCCTCGTCCGCGGCTTCAGCCAGGCGGCGATCGTCCCACCACAAACTGGGGGACACGGAGATATAATCGTCAAACACGTCAGGATGGTTGAGGAAGGTGTCCATAACGAAAAAGCCGGCGAGGCTTTCGCCAATCACCGCTTTGCGTCCACCGGCGCGATAACGCGCCTCGATCATCGGGATGACATCTTCAGCGATAAAGGTGCGGAATGTCTCTGCACCGCCCGGGTCCTTGGCCAGCTTGCGATAGCGCCTGTTTTGCGGCGGCGTGGTGAGTTCGGTCTGGCGCGCATTTGTGCGCACGCCCACGACGATGAATTCCTCATACTGACCACTGATCGAGGCCAGTTGTCCGAGCCCGGCAATATGCGGATAGTCCTGATCAACGCCGCCATCCATGACATAGAGAACGTTATATTCCTTATCCCCGTCGCTGTAGGATGGGGGAAGCCAGACATTGATGTCATGGGGCTGAGCATAGGCCTCCGACGACAATGGGATCGTCTCGCCGAAGCTGATGGGCGTCGCGGTCTGGGCCGCTGCACCCGCGCTGAAGCTCAGCTGGAGGCAAGCGGCTAGTAGCAGAAGGCGTTTTTTCATTTTGTTGTCCTATTGCGATTTGAACGTGCCGTCCCGACGCGCATCCACGCCTGGCTCGATTGTCTCACCATCCAGGCGGAAGCCGTAGACGCCGCTGGTCAGTTCACGGACGGCAACCGGGCCGTGACCGAAGGCTTCAAGGTCCGAGATAAGTTCGGCACTCGCCCCTTCTTCGACGATAACGCTGCCGCGGGGGGTGACCACGTTTGGCATGTCGACCGCGCCTTGCAGGTCAACGCCCCAGGCCAGATTGGCCAGTACCGTTTTGGCGACATATCCGATGATGGCGGACCCGCCGGGTGAACCGATCGCCATGACGGGCTCTTCACTGGCGTTCAGCACAATGATGGGCGTCATGGAACTGCGTGGCCGTTTGCCCGGCGCGACAGCATTGACCACGGGCACGCCATCTTTTTCAGGGATGAAAGAAAAATCCGTCAGCTGATTGTTCAGAATAAAGCCGCCAGCCATCAGGTGGCTGCCAAAAGCCGTCTCCACGGTCGTCGTCATCGACACGATATTGCCGAAGCTGTCACGGATAGAGAAATGGCTCGTGCCGGGCAGGCTGGCCGATGCATCCATGGCGCGGCCCTCTTTCAACGATACCGTTGTGGGGTCGCCGGGCTCGACCGTCTCTGCCGCTTCCGAGCCGATCAACTGGGCGCGACTGTCCAGATAGTCTGGCGCCAGCAGGCCGTCGACGAGCTGGTCCGCGCTGATCGTGCCGTCACCCATTGCCGTGGGGTCGGCGAGATAGAGGTCGCGGTCAGCATAGGCGAGGCGGCTGGCCTCCACATAATTGTGCCAGGAAAGGCCGGAAACGTCACCGTCCGTGCCCGTCTGGTTTGCCGGCGCTGCGCGCTCATAAAGGCCGAGGATCTGCAGGAGCGTCACACCGCCCGAGCTTGGCGGCCCCATTGAGCAGACCTTGTAGGTGAGAAACGGGCTGCATACCGGCTCGCGCTCAACAGGCTCGTAGTCAGCAAAATCTTCAGGGATCATGGTCCCCGGGCCCACGCGCTCGTTCACGG
Source organism: Parvularcula sp. LCG005 (assembly GCF_032930845.1). Lineage (GTDB taxonomy): Bacteria > Pseudomonadota > Alphaproteobacteria > Caulobacterales > Parvularculaceae > Parvularcula. The sequence goes on from NZ_CP136758.1 coordinate 701,319, forward strand.
CGGCGGCAATCTTCTCTGCCACGCTGCCATTGTAGAACACTCCGGCACCGCCAGCCGCCAGCTCCTGCAGCGTTTCGGCGTAGTCGGGATTTTTCAGGACCGTATCGGCGGGCAGCGGTGTGCCATCGGCATCGTAGAACAGCGCTTTCGCAGCGGGATTGTCTGGCAGCCGGTTCATCCGCCCAAGGAGCATGTGAAGGCGCTCGCCCATGACATAGCCGTTGGTTGCGAGGTTTTCGGCATCTTCAAACAGAGTATGCCATTCCAGAACGCCGTGCTCGGCATGGGCGACACCCAGCATGCCAACGACACCGGGGATGCCAACGGACTTGCCAGAGGTCACGGCGTCGTAAAATCCCATCGGCGTGCCGTCGTCTTTCAGAAACATGGCGGGCGTGGCCGACATCGGTGCCTGTTCACGCCCGTCATAGGTCGTCAGTTTGCCCGATTGCTGATCGTAATAGACGAGGAAGGCACCGCCGCCGAGGCCGGAGGATTGCGGTTCCACGAGTCCCAGGACCGCCTGCACGGCGATCGCGGCGTCGATGGCAGAACCGCCTTCGGCCAGAATTCGGGCGCCAGCGTCGGTGGCGTGCGGGTTGGCCGTGACGACGGCCCAGCGATGATCATTGCTTGCCCCCGGCGCTTCGGGAAAGCCATCACCCATTGGCACCGCTTCCGTACTCGGAGCCTGCGCGGGGTCGGTCGGTTCAGGGTTGCCGCAAGCCGTGGCCAGGATCGCCAGAAAAAATGGTGTGGCGCGTTTGATCATGTGAAAAATCCGTCAGACGATGCAAAAGGAGAGCGTAGCGCTGTTTTGGAAGAGGACAAACCATGAGTGTGGGGGCACGCAATAGCATTACTGACGTCCCGGGCCTCATGGTCGGACAGGCGCAGGATCGTGCCGTCAAAACAGGCGTGACCGTCATCTTGCCAGACGCGCCGGCAATCGCCGCCGTCGACGTGCGCGGCGGCGGGCCGGGGACGCGCGAAGCCGATGCGCTGGCGCTGACCGGCCTCGTCGACCGGGCCGATGCGATCGTTCTCGCCGGGGGTTCGGTCTATGGCCTCGGCGCTGCGGACCGCATTGCCGCTCTATTGGGGGCTCGCGGCAGGGGCTTCAGCCTGATGCCTGCGGCCGGTGTGCCGGTCAGTCCCATCGTCCCTGCAGCGATATTGTATGATCTCGCCAATGGCGGCGACAAAGAATGGGGTGATCAGCCGCCCTATGGCCGTCTGGGGGCAGAGGCTCTTGATGCAGTCTCAGAAGAGGTTGCCCTGGGACCGGTTGGTGCAGGCTGCGGTGCACTTGCCGGTCAGCATCTTGGTGGGTTGGGCACGGCCAGCGCAGTGACTGATGCCGGCGTGACTGTCGGGGCCATTGCGGCGGTGAACAGTTTTGGCAGTCCCTATGTGCCAGGCACTCGGCAATTCTGGGCGGCCCCATTCGAAGTCGGCGACGAATTTGGCGGCCGGGGGATCGCGCAGGCGGCAGTGAGCGGCTTTCCCTCCGATACAAAGGTGGGTTCAGGCCCTCGCGGCAACACGACAATTGCCTGCATCGCGACCGATGCGGATCTGTCCAAGGCCGAAGCGGCGCGCCTAGCGATCATGGCGCAGGATGGGCTAGCGCGGGCCCTGCGACCTGCCCATGGGCCGACCGATGGGGATACAGTATTTGTGTTGGCAACGGGTGGACGACCGCTGGCAGAGCCACGTGTCTTGGGCCTGACAGAGCTTGGCAATCTCGCTGCGGACGTGCTCGCCCGGGCGATCGCGCGGGGCGTCTACTTCGCTGAAGCCTGATCCAGCTGCAGCGTGACGGGCAGCTCACCGGCCTTTTCAAAGACCAGAATGACTTCGACCGCCATGGCATTCTGAAGCTCAGGCGACAGTCCCATGAGCATGAGATGCGTCCCGCCGGGTTCAAGCACAACCGCCTTGCCCGCGGGCAGTTCAAGGTCCGCCAAAGGACGCATCGACATGACGCCATTGTTCATGACCATGGTGTGGACCTCGACCGCTTCTGCCATGGGCGAGCTTGCCGAAATCAATTTGTCATCCACATCAGAGGTAAGAGTCATATATCCTGCCGTCGCCATGGCGCCGCCCATGGGGGCCCGGAAAGATGTGTCTTTGACGCTGACGCCGGTCGCGCTGCTCTCGGTATCGTTCGAGCAGGCGGCAAGAGCGAGGAAAACGAAAGCCGTCGCGGCCTTGGCAAGTGTATTGAGGCGGGTCATAAGCAGGCCTTTAATCAACAGCTGAACATCGCCGGGTTAGGCCGAGTTTTCGATAACGGCAAGCGGCACGGCGAAAGGAGCCCCTATGAACCTGTCTGAATTGAGCCGATTGCAGAATTTTCTGCGCAAGCGCTTCAATGACAAGGACCTGAACGTCCGTCCACGCACGAACAAGGACGATTCTGCCGAGGTCTATTCCGGCGAAGAATTCATCGGCGTTCTGTTCCGTGATGAGGACGAGGGCGAAATTTCCTACGATTTCAACATGGCCATTCTGGACATTGATCTTGAGGAAGACTTCGGCAACGCGTGACACCGTGTCCCTCGCGGCCCTGCGAGAGGAGCTGTCCGCCTGTCGCCATTGCGAGAAGGTGGGCCTGATCCCCGCAGCCCGGCCGGTCTTTCAACTGCCCGCCGACCCTGTCATCGGCATCTTCAGTCAGGCACCGGGCAATCTGGCCCATCAGAAGGGTAAGCCCTTCTATGATCCGTCCGGGGTGCGTTTGCGGTCATGGCTGGGGATCGACGAGACCATTTTCTATTCGGACGCCGTGGCGATTGCGCCCATGGCCTATTGCTTTCCGGGCTATGACGGAAAGGGGCCAACCGGTCGGGGCGGGGACCTGCCGCCGCCGAAAGTCTGCGCAGAGCGGTGGCGCGCCCGCGTCATGGCTCACATCCTGCCATCGCTGAAGGTCGTTCTACTTGTAGGGGCGTATGCCCAGGCCTGGCATCTGGGGACGGAAAAAGGCCGGACGCTGACGGAAACGGTGGCGGCCTGGCCCGACCGGTTTGCCGATGCGCAGCAGACGGGGCAGCTCTTATTGCCCATGCCCCATCCCAGCTGGCGGAACACCGGTTGGTTGAAGAAAAATCCGTGGTTCGAGGCGGAGGTCATTCCGCGATTGCAGGCGGCGGTCCAGGACGCGCTGTCCTAGTTCCCGTCCGTATCACTTTCCATGTCAGGGATGATATCGACGGCAAAATCATCCATCGTTGTATCCGATCGACACTGCGTCAGTGCCAGCAGCGCAATGAGCGACACCGAAAAGATCGCGATGATGAATTTGAGGATCGCACGCATGGCCGGCCTCCGTCAGCTGGCACGACCCTAGGACCAATGGCAGGGATATGCCAGACCGCGAGGGTCAGGCAGCTTTAAGCACCGCGCGGTCGTGAATCAGCGTGTGCATCATCTGGCGCATGGCGATGCCGGTCAGAGGCTTGGAGAGATATTCCGTGAAGCCCTGCTGGATCAGGGCCTCGCGCTCGCCGGCAAGGGCGTCGGCGGTACAGGCGACCACCGGTACATCCCGCATTGGGCCTGGCAGGTCGCGGATTTGCCGCAACGTGTCGAGGCCGCTCAAGCCCGGCATGTGCTTGTCCATCAGCACCACATCATAGCGGCCGACAGACAGCGCTGCGAGGCAGTCAATGCCTGAGGATACAGATTTGGACGTCATGCCCATCGCCTTGATGAACTGCTCAGCCACCATCTGGTTGATCGCGTTGTCGTCCACGACGAGAATGTGAAGGCTGGGCAAGGGCGCCACTGCGGCTTCCATGTCAGGCCCCGTGACGGTTTCCTCTGTGGACGAAATTTTCAGCGGGAAGCGCAGGGTGAAGGTTGAACCCGTGCCCTCGGTTGACGTGACCGACAGGGAGCCGTCCATCATTTCCGCCAGACGGCGGCAAATTGACAGGCCGAGGCCGGTGCCGCCATGGGCCTTCGCAATATCCACCGTCGCCTGTTCAAACGCGCCGAAGATCCGGGCCTGCTGTTCTTCGCTAAGGCCCATACCTGTGTCGGTGACGGTCACCAGAAGGTGTTCGGCCGCGTCGATCCAGTCGACTTTCATGGCAATGGTCAGGCTGCCCTCGGTAGTGAATTTGAGGCCATTGGAGACGAGGTTGTCGACAATCTGACGGATACGGAAGTCGTCACCCTTGATCGTCGCCGGAACCGCATCATCGACATCGACGTGCAGATCGAGACCCTTCTTCGCCGCGGCCGGCTGCCACATCTGCTGCAGGTCATAGAGCAGGGAACGCGGCGCGAACGGCGTTTCCACAATAGCGAGCTTGTTGGCTTCGATCTTGGACAGGTCGAGAATGTCATTGACGATATGAAGTAGAGACCGCCCCGACGACTGCACCGTCCGCAGAAGGCGGCGCTGCTCATCATCAAGTTTGGTGTTCTCAAGGGCTTCGGTCAGACCCAGAACGCCGTTCAACGGTGTCCGCAGTTCATGGCTCATTGAGGCGAGAAATTCCGACTTTGCGTGTTCGGCTTCGCGCGCGCGCACGATGCCCTGTTCCAGCCAGCGAAATGCCCGATAGGTATTGGTCGCGAAGATCGTACCCATGATCGTCGCGATCATGGTGCCAATGATGGCTTGCAATGTCCGTTGTGCTGTACGCTGAGCGTACACCGCCAGTTCGGCTTCTGCCGAGCCCATGGAGATGTTATAGAGGACGAGGAAATAGGTGACGATGACCGCTGAGCAGATCCAGGCGATCCGCCGCGTGGCAAGGAAGCAGTTCAGCATCGGCAACAGGACCAGCAGCGGTATCAGGGAAGTATTGATGCCGGTACCGGACAGAACGGCCGTGAAGAAGCTCGAGATCAGACATAGCGCCGTGATCAGGAGGGAGTAGGCAGAGTAGATCTTGAAATAGCGCAGGCACAACACCATTCCGAGCATGATCAGGGCTGCCGTCAGGGCAATTGTCTGGTCAATTTCCCAACGGCCAAACGTACGGGTAAGGACGACGATATTGACGGTCTGCGCGCCGATTACAGTCCAGCAGAAAGCATAAAGTGCCCGCGCGCGCAGAACATTGGTCGCGCCTTCTGACGGATCGATGGTCAAGAACCGTTCGTAATGGGATAACGCCCGTCTCAGCACTCGATTTGGACTCCACACCTGTTGCGGCGGAATCTAGGCCTCAGAAATGAAGAAAATGATTATGTGGCGAGCGTAATGTTAATCCGCTTTTAACCAACATTCGTAGGCGTATCGTCTTGGTAACCATCAAGTTGTCGCTGCCAGAGCGCAGCATAAAGACCGTTCTGTTCCAGAAGTCCCGTATGGGTGCCTTCTTCGATGACCCGGCCACTTTCCAGGACGACGATATGATCAGCATCGATGACCGTCGACAGACGGTGGGCGATGACGAGGGTCGTGCGGTTCTGGGACACGGTGCGCAGGGCGTCGAGAATACCGAACTCGGTCGCTGAATCGAGCGCCGATGTGGCTTCGTCGAGGATCAGGATCGGCGGGTCTTTCAGGATCGTGCGCGCAATGGCCACACGCTGTTTCTCGCCGCCGGACAGTTTCAGCCCCCGTTCCCCAACCATGGTGTCATAGCCGCGGGGCAGGCCCGTGATGAACTCATGGATCTGCGCCAGCCGGGCGGCCTCTTCGATCTCGGCCTGCGTCACACCGGGGCGGCCATAGCCAATATTGTAGCCGATCGTGTCGTTGAAGAGCACCGTGTCCTGGGGGACCATGCCGATGGCATGACGCAAGGATGCTTGGCTGACGGTGCTGATATCCTGGCCATCGATCAGGATCCGGCCGGACCAAGCGTCATAGAAGCGGTAGGCCAGTCGGCCGATGGTCGATTTGCCGGCACCGGACGGGCCCACAAAGGCAATCTTTCGGCCCGGCGCCGCGGTAAAGCTGATGCCGTGAAGGATCTCGCGATCCTCGTCATAGCCGAACCGGACGTCCTCGAACCGGACCTCACCACCATCCACGCGCAAGGCGGCGGCGTCGGGCACGTCGTCCACTTCTGTGCCGCGTTCCAGGAGGGCAAACATCTTTTCCATGTCGACCAGCGCCTGCTTGATCTCCCGATAGGCGAACCCGAGAATGTTCAGCGGCTGATACAGCTGCATCATGATCAGGCTGACCCCGGTGATCTCGCCGATCCCGAGACGGCCATTGGCGACGCCAATGGCGGTCAGGAGGAGGGCGGCGGCCAGGCCGATATTGATGACAACGGACTGGCCGATATTCAGCACCGCCAGTGAGTTCTGGGATTTGATGGCGGCACGCTGATAGTCGACGAGGGCCTCATCATAGCGGCCCGCCTCATACTCTTCATTGCCGAAATATTTGACGGTCTCGTAATTGAGGAGAGCGTCCACGGCGCGGGTGTTGGCCAGCTGGTCTTTCTCGTTCATCTCCCGACGAAACTGCAGGCGCCATTCGGTCGATGCGATCGTGAACCAGAAATAGACCACGAGGGTCACCACAACGATCACCACCAGCCAGCCTGAATAACGAAGGCCGAAGACAACCGCGATCAGCGCCAGCTGGATCAGCGTCGGGGCGATGTTGAACAGCAGGAACCGGAAAAGGAAATCGATCGACCGCACGCCCCGTTCGATCAGGCGATTGAGGCTGCCGGTCCGTCGCTCGAGATGGAAGCGTAGCGAGAGATCATTGACGTGCCGGAAGACGTCGAGCGCCACTTCACGCTGGGCGTTCTGGCCCACGGTCGAGAACAGAAATTCGCGCAATTGCGGCACGACGGAAGAGACCAGTCGAAGAAATCCGTAGCCGAGAATAAGGCCCAGCACGGCGGCGGTCAGACCCAGTGTCTCATCCTGCTCTGCCAGCCGGTTGATCGCGGCGGCGAGCGCAAAAGGCGTGGCGACCGTGATGACCTGGCCGATCAGAATGACCGAGAACGACGCAATAATGCGTTTCTTGAACCCCGGATGCCGGTCGTTCCAAAGGTAGGGGATAAGTTTGCGGACGGCGCCCAGCTGCTCTCGCAGCGTGGTCTCGGGGGCGTCGTTGGGCTGCGCTGTGCGGGTGGGTCCGGGTCTGGGCATGTGTGCCATCAGATAGCGGGTTTCCCCGCAATTGCGAGCCCCCTCAAAACGGCCGGATCAGGACCCCGCCAGCGGCACCACCGTGGAAGCGTTGAGCGTTACGCCATCTTCGAGCCCGAACGCATTGAACATGGACAATGTATAGGTGAGCTTGATCCGCGTGTACGGCACGGGGGTCGTGCCATTTTCCATATCGATTGTCAGATTGTCCGCGAGCAGAAGGCTGTTATCCGCCTTGTCCATGATAACCGTCCGCGTGCCAGCTTCATCCGTATTGTCAAAGAGCAAATGGCGGGCGCCGGCCTCGAGGCAGTTCTGCATGGCCGCGTAGCTGAAAATCGCAACGCCGCCTTGGAAGAGCGCAAAGATGGCGGCGATGAACACAGGGGCGATGATCGCGAATTCGACCGCAGATGCACCGTCGCTGCGACGCCAAAACCCTCTGGATCGTCTGGTCTTGATCATGGCTGGTAGCCGGTCAGGACTTCAAACTGGGACTGGAACGTCATATCGCGACCTAGCACGCCAACATCGGCGCGTTCTGTCACGATCGCACTCAGATAGACCTCCTGCGTTGCCGAACAATAGGTCGTACAGCTCTGTTTGGTCCCGTTGCAGCGGCAGAACCGTTCGGTGGTGATGTCGGCAGGTACGCTGCCAAGGCTGAACCGGATCACGGCTTCAACATCGGCCGCCGTGGCGCCATCGCGTGTCATCGCATATTGCATGCCGGTCGCCACATCAGCCTGCAATGCCAGTCGTGAATTGAGCTGGAAGCCGATCCACGATCCGCCCACCAGAACCATGACAAGGACCGGGCTGATGATCGCGAACTCGATGGCTGCGGTGCCCGTCGTTGTTCGATGAAATTTTTTCAGGAGACGGATCATGGCGTTCCCTTCGTCAACTGGACAAAGGTGCCGCTGGTACTGCTGGAGCCGCCACTGCCGCCGCCACCGCTGCAGTCAATGTCGATGACACCGCCACCGCGAATATCAAGCTTGTCAGCAATGATCCGTGTGCACCTGTTCAGGCTGGCGGAAGGGCCGTTTTCCATCTGCACCATCTGGTGGGGGAAATAGATGGCCCCCTCCACATTGCCGAGGGCACCGATAATGCGAACGGTACCGGACGTCTTGGAGGGGTCGCCCATCAGCGCCATGCCGGCGGTGGGGCCGGTCGTGGGGGCTGTCAGGTCGAAGGTCACGCTTTGCGCCACATCGAGGGTGCGGCTCGGGTCAAACATCAGGGTCACGCCCGCGCCATTGATGGCGCCACCGTTCGTCGCCCGAAATCCATTCGTGAAATAGTAAACGCCCGGTTCGAATGTTGTCGCGCCGGCAATCTCCACCTGTTTGCAGTATTTGCCCGGACGGAGGACCGAACCGCCGGGCATGCCGGGTCCGTACCTTCCCTGTGAGATCGAAGCGTCCTCGCACGTGCCGGTGTCCGGCACATCCGGATCACCCCAGAACGGCGACCCTGCAAAATAGTCCGCTGACACCTCATTCTTGGGCGAGGAGCAGTCGTTCATCGTATAACTGGCGCCCCCATTCGTGCCGATCGTGCCCGGTGTGGCGACGCAGTCGACGTCGAGATGCGTGGTGCCTTCAAGCCAGACGGCATCGTTTGCTGTCGAGTTCGTTGCGATGTCGCACGACGTCGCCGACATCTGAACGCCTGCCGCATAGACGATCGCGCGCTGTGACGATGTGTTCAGCGCTAACATGCAGGGGCCGAGAGAAGCGGTGGCTGCACCCGGCGGCGCAAACGCCCATGAACGGGCGCGGACCGTCATCGTCGTGTCCGTCGTGAACACCCTCGACAACTGAATGGGAACTTCCTGGCTGATGACGACCATGGCGGAATCTGCGCCCAGGGACGGGTCGGATGCGGGGATCGTGATGGTGATACCGCTGGCGTCACCAGTATAGCCGGAGGCCTGGGCCTGGGCGACGCCGATCGCTTTTGCGGCGGTGACGTCGCTTGTCTGTTTGTAGGCCGCAACGGCGCTATAGGCCGCAGCGTCGGCGGCCATCTGCACCTGTTTCTTCTCGCTGAACCAGAATCCAGCTTCGGTGGAAAGCGCCGCAACCATGAGCAGGCAGGGGAGTATCAGGGCAAATAGCATGGCTACGTTGCCGTCTTCCCTCAACCTGAACTGGCGCATACTCACATTCACAGCCAATTGTACTCACACTTTCAAGCCGGTTTAGCGTCAATGTATGAGACAAGTGTAAGTGCGCGGTAAATGTTGGCGCCGATATGTTGAATCGAACGACAGTGTCGGAGTTCAAGAACGGCGGGACTTATAGGCAACGTCGTTAATCAACACTGAATATTCACGGCAGCATTGAAGCGTTACGTCTTGTCGATCACATCCCGTGGCAGACCTTCTGCCACTACCCGGCCTTGATCGATGACAATCGCGTGATCTGCGTCGGTGATGGTCTGAAGCCGGTGGGTGACAATTATAATCGTCTTGCCGGCCAGATCCTGCTCAAGGTTTCGACGGATGAGCGCCTCCAGTTCCTGATCGAGGGCGCTGGTGGCTTCATCAAGAATGAGAATGTCGGGTTCTGTCAGGAGGGCGCGGGCCAGTCCGATCCGCTGACGCTGGCCGCCCGACAGGTTGGCGCCTGAAGGACCGATCCAGTGGCGAAGCCCGTCTTCCAGACGGTCGATAACCGGCTTGACGCCCGCAATGTCGATCGCGCGCTTCATCTGCTCGTCAGTGGCATCAAGGCGAGACATGCGAATATTGGCCTCAACGGAGCTGTCAATCAGATCAACATCCTGTCCGGCGATAGCGACCCGTGACAGCCAGCTGCTGCGCTCAATGTCATCGATGGGCACGCCGTCAATATCGATCCCCCCTGTCTGGGGGCGATCAAGGCGGACCAGCATGTTCAGAAGCGTCGATTTACCAGCGCCGCTCTTGCCGATAATGGCCGTCGTTTTACCGGCGGGGATTTCAAAGCTCACCGCGTCGAGGGCCGGCGTCTGATTGTCCCCATAGTGAAAGGTGACGTCGCGAAAGCAGATATGGCGCTTCAGCCCACTGAATGCCTGTTCGCCTTGAGGCGGATAGGACTTGTCGGCGCGATGCAGGGTGTCGAGCACCGACTTCAATTGCGCTTCCAGTCCCGCAAAACTCAACACTGCGCCCTGCGCCGCGTAGAGAGGCGTCTGCAGGCGAAAGAGCAGGGCGACCGCTGTCAGTGTCGTTGCGAAGGGGATCGCCTGTCCTTGGGACACCGCCACGATCACGGCGAGCACGATGATATAGCCGACCTCAGACAACGGACCGATACTGGCCGACAATTGCGCTAGGCGAATGGCGTTCTTGCGCGCACGGGCCGTCGTCTTCTGGAACCGCGTCGTCATGAACCGTTCCTGGCCAAACGCCCTGATAACCCGCATGCCCTGCAAAGCCGTCAGCGTGCGTGCCGCCATCTCTTCGTTGATTTGGGTCACGTCCCGGCCAAGGCGGCGGGCCGGGATGGTCAGAAGTTCGACGGCCACCATCAGGATCGCGACGCCTACAATGGCGATCAGGGTAATCTGCCATGACACAAGAAACAGCACGGCCGTCATCACTACAATTGCCGTCGCATTGATCAGAAACGTGCTGACATGATTATAGGCGGCGGGGACGGACCAGCTCTCGGTCGCAATGACCTTCAGCATCTCACCTTCCTTGCGCTGCCGGATATAGTCGTAGTCGACATCGAGATATTGCTGGTGCAGCCGGTTTTGCACGTTCTCACCCAGCCGATTGCTGACCCACGCCGACAGGAGAGCAAAGGCGATGGAGACCACAAGCTTGATGAAGATGGCAAACAGAACCGCAATCATCAGCATGCCGGGATCCTGCAGGACCGATGTGACACTATTCAGCGCCGATCCGATGCCGCCGCCAAATTCTGTTGCCTCAAGCCCACGGCCCATCAGCGCGTACAGGAGGAAGATGATAAGGGTGACCCCGGCGGTTTCGGCCAACGATGAGATCAGACCAAAGACGATCAGCACCGGCAGCGTCCAGGCGAATGGCCGCATGATGCCGATCGCCTCCCTGATCTGTGCCGTCGACAGTCTGCGCGCGCCGCCTATGCTCATCGGACTTCCTTCATGACGTCGACCGGCGTGGTGCGGAGAACCGTTTGCCGCGATATCTGGCCATCGGTCCTCGACCCTTCCGCTGGCGTAACTCGCTTAAAAACGTCCGTGTAAAAAGGGCCAGGGCGCGTGGGCCTCGGGCCCGTGAATAGCGTGCCAGCATGATAACGGCTTTCCAGCGGCCTGAGAAGGCGGCCTTCGCAGCCAGCCAGGCGGTCAGATAGGTGACGCCCTCCATGGTCTGACGATGCATCGCCGGATATTTGTTCACCACCTCATCCTTCACGAGGTGATAGGACCTGATCATCTGCAGCACGTCGCCAGACATGGTCTGGGGCAGCTCCCGGTAGCCCAAGAGGGGTTCGGGAATCACGTACAGGTCATAATGCTCGGCAATCCGGAAATAGAGCAGGTAATCCTCACAGCCCTGAGCGCTCTGATCGCGCAGCTCAAAGCTATAGCCGCCGGCTTCCACCATTGCCGCACGACGCATGAGGGCGGAACTGCCATTGCCAACAATATTGCCAAAGGCGAACTCTTGCAGCGTCACTGCGGTCGTGGGTGATCCCCGCCCACGACCCGACAGGCAGATGCTGTTTTCGTCAATGACCAGATAGTCCGTGAACGCAAGGCCACAGCGTGGGCCTCTGTCTGACATCACCTGCACTTGCTGTTCAATCTTTGTCGCCGCCCACAGATCGTCCGCGTCAACTGGGGCAATCAGGGTTCCGTGACTGGCGGCAATACCGTAATTCCGGGCGCGCGCGACGCCGCCATTAGGCTGGGAGAGCACGGTAATTCGCGAATCAAGCGCTGCGTATCGTTCTGCGACACGCTGCGTCTCGTCTCGCGAACCGTCATTGACGATGATGACTTCCAGATTTTTGTAAGTCTGTAGACAGACGGAATCGAGCGTTTCTTCCAGCGTCTTTTCTGCATTATAGGCGGGAATGACCACAGAGATGAGTGGGGACGATGTGGTATCCAGTGCCGGCCGCTCAATGAACGTCGAACCGTCCAGTCTGATGAAGGCATCGGTAGCCACGAGAGCGCGGGTGAAATCGTTTGTGCCGCGGATATAAAGTACATCGAAAGTTATGCCGTTGGCTTCGGTCGCCGTCTTGCTCAGTATACCAGTGACATTCTCGGCAAAGGCTCTCGGCGGTGTATCCGGATCAATATCAATGAGTAGTCCGGTATGGATACCGGCAGAAGCAGCGGCGGCGCCGATGCGCAGGTCCGTGCCATTGGCGATCAGGATCGCGCAAGACGGGGGCAGGTTGTCGATCTGCCGTAAAAGAATGTCAGTATCACCGCTTTGAAAATCGTCGAAACAGAAGGCAACTTGCCCGGCAAAAAGTGGGTCCCCAAAGGGGCCGAACCGCATCGCCCGCATTTCTGACCAATGGTCCAGGACGTCCTTGGCGGTCATCTGCGGGCCATATCGGAAGATTGGGACCTCTTCGATCAGGGAGGTTGTCTGACCGTCGGGTTTGACGAGCGCGCGGGCCAGAGTCTCCAGCTGCCGATGAAAGTTGGCGACGTTCTCTAAGGGCGGAATATGCGGTGGCGAAGTGAGGCGGGGAACGGCCTCTGTCTGCCAGCGACCGTCCGTCAGCTCGTGATGCAGGTAAACACGATCGATGGCGTCCGGCAGAGATGCCCAGTCAGGGCCTGTGCCAGCTGCCTCATGGCGTTGCGCCGACCGCGAAAGGGAGATGTCCTGCTCCGGCGGACATGCGCCTAATACTATGTCTTCGACCTGTGTGAGAAGGCCGAGGCCGCCGAGCTGATCGTGCGGACCAGTCAGTGTGCGGCAGAGGGCGGGTAGATGCTCATCTGTCCACATCTCTAGACCGTCAAGGTCTGTGGGTGGCACCTGTGCGCCTGCGACAAGTCCGTCGAAAACACTTTTAGCAAGATGGCGGTGGGGAACGACCGGCGGCTCATCTCGGCTTGCGAGCAGAGCGCGCCAGTCCGCCCCTGCGGCAAGGGCGGTGGCACTGTACCACGCCGCAAGATAGGCTTTGGCGGCTGATGCGTTCTCCGGCGGGGCATAGCGGTCAACGATGCCGTACGCACCGTCAAGCATGGCGCCAAAATCCCGGGACATGGAGAAAGGAGACTGCCGATAGAAGGACAAAGGTGCATCGACGCCCGCAAACCGGGCGCCACCCTCTGCCAGACGGATCCAGGCATCCCAGTCTTCGCACTGGCGCAGGGCTTCGTCGAACCCACCGAGGGCATCGAACGAGGATCGGGAGACGATGACCGCACTGGCTGAGAGGGGATTGCGCGAATAGAGAACAGATAGCGGCGCGAGGGGCAGCAGGTCTTCAAAATGATAGGACAGAAAACGTCCGTTCACATCAGTCTTGTTAAATCCGCTATAAATGACATCCGCATTCTCGACCCGAAGCATGTCGGCGAGATAGGTGGGGGCGAGCCAGTCGTCCGCATCAAGAAAGCCGATATAGGGCGCGCGTCCTTTTGATGCGGCCTCATTGCGAGCAGCGCTCAGCCCGTTCGGGCCGCTGCGCCGGAACACGCTGAACCGACTGTCCTGCGCAGCAAAGCGTTCGGCGATCGCAAAGGTGCCGTCGGTAGAGCCATCATCAGCAATGATGGCTTCCCACGCCGCCTCGGTCTGGTCGACCAGCGATTGTAGTGCCTGTTCGAGATACAGATCCGCATTGCGTGCCGGTATGGCAAAGCTGACCTTCGGTTGCACAGGCATCAACATTCGTCCGGACGCGGCGCGTTTCGGTAAAACTTCCAGCCGTCAATACATCCCAGCACCTGTTCCTTCAGGTAACGGGACGGCTCGTCTTCGCGCCGCTTGCGCAGCGTTTCGCGGAGATAGTGAATCGGCAGGGACAGGTACAGGCGCCGCAGATTCGCCCGCCGCCCTGATCTTTCGTTCTGGACCAGCAGCGCCGCGACATGCCCGCTCATATAGGCGCGCAATTGTTTGCGCAGGCCTTCTTCCGCCCGCCGATGATAATGAAAAGCGACGGAGGTCGGCGTGTAGCGACAGGTCCCGCCGGCATGCAGGATGCGGTGCCACATCTCTGAGTCACCGGAACACCCGGCGGCACCAACGTCAAGCCGTTCATCGAAGAAGCCGATTTTGTCGAAGATGGCGCGCCGGAAGGCCATGCTTGCACCAGCGCCGACATCCCAGGCCGGAATGCCGAAACGATCATGACGCTGTACAAATTCAGGACCAAAATCGATTTTTGAAAACCCGCGGCCAAACCCCCACTGCCGCTCAAAATGCAGTTGCGCAGGGGTGACGAGCTCTGCTGGCAGGACGAGACCCGTTGTGCCCCATATATCGTCTGTGTCCATCGCCCCGGTCAGTCGGCGCAGCCAGTTCGGTGTTAGAATGACGTCATCATCCGTATAGGCAACAAAGTCGCCGGTAGCTGATTTCGCGCCGGTATTGCGGGCAATATCTAGGCCCGGCCGATCCTCGCGAACGTACCGGACGCCGGCCGCCTGGGCGACCTGCCGCGTTTCATCAGTGACAGAAGCATTGTCGACGACAATAATTTCATCAGGCACGAGGGTTTGCTGAGGCAGGGAGGCGAGACAGCGCGCCAGCTCATCCGGCCGATCACGGGTGCAGATGACCACGCTGACGCTGCCTTGCGGATCCGGCGGCAGTGTTTCGGGCGTCCCGAATTGGTCCGGTACCTGTTCATCGTAGTATGCCTGCGCCACGGGTACATCGCCGTCCCAGTACACGGTCAGGCGGGCATTGGTGGCGAGATGATCAGCGCGATCACGAATGTCGACGTGATCCACGCCGATGCTCTCATGCTGCAGAAAAGAAATCACGATGGGTGCCTCAACAACAGACTTGTCCAAGCGGCATCATCATCGGCCGACACCGCCGGCATTGTTTGAATCGGCGCCGGTGGACAGAAGATCCTCGAAATACGCGATGGTCGACTGCAGGCCTTCCCGAAGTTGAACCGTCGGCTCCCACCCCAGTTTCTGGCGCGCCAGCGTGATGTCGGGGCAGCGCTGTGTTGGATCGTCGACGGGACGCGGCTGCTCGATGATCTTCGACGAGGACCCTGTCAGCTCAATGACCAGATTGGCGAGCTGGCGGATCGTAAATTCATTGGGATTGCCAATATTCACCGGGCCGGTGAAGTCATCCCCGGTTGCCATCATGGCCATCAGCCCACGGACCAGGTCGTCGCGATAACAGAAGGATCGCGACTGCTCACCGCTGCCGTGGATCGTCAGATCCTTGCCTTTGAGGGCTTGGACGATGAAATTCGATACCACCCGGCCATCACCTGGATGCATGCGCGGGCCATAAGTGTTGAAAATCCGGACAACCTTGATCCGGACCTTGTGCTGACGATGATAGTCGAAACACAGCGTTTCGGCGCAACGTTTGCCCTCATCATAGCAGGCCCGCGGTCCGGTGGTGCTCACCGCGCCGCGATAGCTTTCCGGCTGCGGATGAATTTCAGGATCGCCATAAATTTCAGACGTCGACGCCTGAAGGACCTTCGCCTTCAGTCTTTTGGCCAGCCCCAGCATGTTGATCATGCCCATGACGCTCGTCTTGGTCGTCTGGACAGGGTCGAACTGGTAGTGAATCGGTGAGGCGGGGCAGGCGAGATTATAGATCTCATCGACCTCAATATAGAGCGGATTGCTGACGTCATGCCGCAACAGCTCGAACCGCTTATTGTCGAGCAGATGAAAGACGTTGGACCGCGACCCCGTGAAGAAGTTGTCGACGCAAAGGACGTCATGACCCTGGTCCAGCAACTGACCACATAGATATGAGCCCAAAAAGCCCGCGCCGCCCGTGACCAGGACCCGTTTCGTTTGTACCACTGTGTTATCCCCCAGCGCAGACAGTCTTGCGCCCTTTCGCTACCCACCCAGTGCAATATCTGTTCCAGACTATTCGGTGCGGATAACTGCCAAACGCTGCCTTCAGCGCGCGATTTCGTCAACTGTCATTGCGGGAAGAAAAAATTTCAAAGTGCTCCATGTCTAAGTACAGGATTTGCATAGCCCCTTGAGATGATAAGCTTTTTGGCAATGCAAGTTGAGCCTGTTTCATTTTGCGCTTTGCAACAAGCTGGGTTTATGCAAGCGTTGTTGTTCTGTTGGGGGTGAGATGCCGGAGATTGAAGCGGCGCAGAGCGGGGAAATTGACCGGCAGGGCGTCGCGTGCCCGACGATTGCCGTCTGCATGCCTGCCTATAATGCCGAGCACCTCTTGTCTCGATCCCTGGGGGCTATCGGCAAGTCGACCCGCCTGCCAGATGAAATCATTATTTTCGATGATGCGTCGACAGACAGAACGGCTGTCGTCGCTGTCGAGTTGGGCGCCCGTGTGATCAAGGGCGAGGCTAATGCCGGTCCGGGGGCCGGGCGCAATCTGCTCGCAACGGAGACCGACGCCGATTTCCTGCTGTTTGTCGATGCGGACGTTGTGATCGATCCCGGCGCGATCGAACGGCTTGAGGCGGTGCTGGTCTCGCGGCCCGATGTGGCGGCGACATTCGGTGCCTACAACGATCGGCCACATCATAGCGGCGCAGCGTCAATGTACGCTAATCTGCGTCATCACTTCATTCACCGCCAGAATGCGGGTGAGTGCCGTACTTTCTGGTCGGGGCTGGGGATGATCCGGCGTGATGTCTTCTGTCATTTCGGCGGCTATGACAGCCACCGTTTCGCAGGCCCCAGTATCGAGGATGTGGACCTTGGTGCGCGCATGACGGCGCAGGGGCAAAAGATCATTCTCGAGCCGCGGGCGCAGGGCGCTCATCTGAAGAAATGGACACTGAAGGGCCTCTGGCGGTCAGACATATTTGACCGTGCGTTGCCATGGGCGCGTCTGATCCGGGCAGACATGATGCCGGTCGGGCAGCTGAATGGCGGCGGCATGGAACAGCTGCGCGCGCTCCTCGCCTATGGCATCCTGGGCGCCTTCGCATTGACTCTGATCAGCGCCGTTCCGTTCTGGTCGGTGGGACTGGTGGGCGCCGCCTACGTGCTGGCCAACGCGCCGTTTTTCATGCTTCTGCTCGACCGCAGCGGCATCCGGCGGACGCTGATTGGTATGTTTCTGCATTGGGTCTACCACCTTTATGCCAGTGCCATCATCGGCAGTGCACTGATCGCCAGGCTTTCATCAAAAATCTGGCAGAGCATCTTTTCCAGCAAACAGAAGTCGAGATCCTCCCTGTGAAGATATTGGTGACGGGCAGTGAAGGCCTCGTGGGTGTCGGCCTTGTCAGGGCGCTGGCGCGCCTCGGGCACGATGTTGTGGCCTATGACGTCCTGCGCACCCCGGCTGAAGATATCCGCGACGCCGCGGCGGTAGCGCGAGCCGTTGATGGGGTCGATGGTATTGTCCATCTGGCGGCGCTGTCGCGCGTCGGATGGGGGGAGAGCCATTCGGCCCTGACGGATGAAGTCAATATCGGCGGGACGGAGGTGCTGGTTGACGCTGCCGCCCGCTCGCCAAAAGCGCCGTTCTTCCTGTTTGTCAGTTCACGGGAAGTCTACGGCAATCCGGACACGCTGCCAGTGACAGAAGGCATGCCGATCGCGCCTCTCAACACCTATGGTCGAAGCAAGGCGGAGGGGGAGCGGCTGGTTCAGGCTGCCGCCGCGTCTGGCCTGCGAACGGCCATCATTCGTTTGTCCAATGTCTATGGCAATCGGGCAGACCATCCTGACCGAGCCGTACCATCGCTTCTATGGCGCGCCCTTCAGCATACGGATCTGACAATCACCGGGGCCGAGACATTTTTTGATTTTGTGCATGTTGATGATTGCGTTGATGGGCTCGTAAAGGCGGTTGATGCCCTGTCGGCAGGGCGCCATGACCTGCCCCCCGTGCACCTTACCACGGGTGTGCTGACCAGTCTTGGTCAGCTTGCCACGCTGGTCTGCGAACGCACAGCGTCTCGGTCTGTTGTGCATGTGGTGCCGGCGCGGGTGTTCGATGTGGAGGGGTTTGTCGGAGACCCGGCAAGGGCCCGCGACGTCTATGACTGGCAACCTACTATCGATTTGGCAACGGGCGTCGACATGCTGGCGACACTGATGCGCGAAGAGGGCCCACCGCCGCCGATCACGGTGCCGCTGTCGCTGCCGCTCCTTTCTGACCTGTCGGACGACGTCTGATCGTGGTTGCGCCTTTGGTCTCGGTCGTCATCCCGACATACAATGCGGCTTGGAGCATTGGCCGGACATTGGACTCCATTCTCGCCCAGCGTTTCAAAGCGTTTGAGATCATCCTCGTCGATGACGGGTCTACGGATGACCTTAAAGATCGCCTTCTGGCCTATGCTGACGAGCCCCGCTTGAGGGTCGTGCGACAGGCCAATGGCGGGCTGGCCAATGCGCGCAACAGAGGCATTTCAGAGGCCAGCGCGCCGCTGGTTGCGCCGATCGATGCCGACGATGTCTGGCATCCGGACTTTCTTGAGCTGGCGGTTGCGGCGCTCGACGCCGAGCCCGACGCGCCATTTGCGTTCGCCGCCAGCTTCCGGATGGATGAGACGGACCGCATCTTGAGCTACAATGAGAGGCCGCACACGCTGCGTCACGATCTTGTCGGCATGATCTGGCGCAACCTTGTGGGCAATGGCAGTGCGGCTGTCTATCGGCGGGTACTGGTCCAGGAAGCGGGCGGCTTTGACGAAACCATGCGATCGCGTGACCTTCAGGGGGCGGAAGACTACAAACTGATCCTTGCTCTGGCCGCCAAGGGCACGCCGGTCTTCATCCCGCGCTCGCTTGTCGGCTATCGCTACGTTCGCAAGGGCATGTCGCAGGGCAATCCCGCGCGGCAATTACGTGCCGTTCTGGCGGTGATGGACGAAATGCAGGACCGTCATCCAGAAGTGGCGAGGCGGCACTGGCGGGATGGTCGGGCGCTGATGCAAGCCATATACGGCGTCAGCTTTCTTCGCGCCAAACATTGGGGTCTTGGCCTCAGAACGCTGGTGTCTGCCTATGTCGGGCATCCGCTCTTCCTGCTCAATCCGTCCGCGCAAGCGCTGCACCGGGAACATCTGGCGGGGTTTGGTCGCGCATCTTTGAGTATGGATGAGGTGATGACGCACCATGGTCGCTCCGCCTCGTCATCCGATGCTGGCCGCACAGGCACAACCCTGCAGCAAGGGGAGGGTCGGCTTCATGACGGCTGACTGGCTTAAGACCATCAGGACAGGAATAGAGAAGGGCGGCTGGCCTGTCGGGCTCGCCATCGGTGTCGTACTGCTGCTGACATTTGCGCTTTTCTATGACGGTATCGGCCCGCGTGATGCCGAGCGTTACATTCTCGGCGCGCGTCAATGGCTCGACCACGGACTTTATCTTGGCGAGAACCATTGGCAGTTGCGCCACCCCTACGTCGTTCCCATGGCTGCAATTTTCGGTGTCTTCGGCGTCGGCAACCTGCAGGCCAGTCTGCCCAATCTGATCTATGCGGCGCTGTTGATCTGGGTGAGCTACCGGATGACCGCCACTCGGTTTGACCGGATAACGGCCTTTATTTTCGCGATCCTGCTCGCCACGTCGGCGGAGTTTGTCATCCTGGCGACTGAGGTGCGGGTCTTTGGCCCCGAGGTCTTTTTCGCTGTCGCCGGTCTCTGGGCCTTCGTCAAGGCGTCAAGCGTGCCGGACGGCGCGATGCGATCCTCCAGCAAATGGATGATTGTCAGTGCACTGGCCTGTTTTGGGTCATGGATGTGTCGGGAGAGCGCGGCCTATCTGCCCATGGCGATCGGTCTCCTGTCGCTGCTCGCGATTTTTCGGGCGCAGCGGATGCCCTGGCAGGCCCTGGCGGTATTTTGCGCGGCCTATTGGGGCTGTCTTGCGCTTGAAGCGCTGATCTACTGGTCGCTGACGGGCGATTTCCTGTTTCGTTATCGGACAGATGTTGGCCATGGCGGCGGCGCGCCAGGAACAGCGCCCCTAGAGGTTTCCGGCCCGATCTTCGGTTTCCTGTCCTATCCTGTAACGCGCCAGTTCACCGATCCGTCGACCACGCCGCTGCTTGTGTGCAGTCTCGTGCTTTTCAGCATTCTTGCGGTACGCCGGCGCCTCCCGTCGGCGATCCGGTCCTGGCCGGTGGCCGTGTTCGGCTTTGCATCGGTCATGGCCTTTGCGTTCAACGCCTATGCGCTGAGCCTTGAGTCCCCATTTTATCTGCCCATTTTTCCCTACACGGTCGTTCTGGTGGCGGCACTGTTGCTGCGCCATCTGGTTGGCCGGTATGGGCCGCGTCTTTTCGCAGTAGCGCTTGCGACTGTTCTCGTCCTCCAATGGGCGGGGGCCGATTTCCGCAAATACGGTGAATACGAAGATGCGCGGTTCATTGCGCAACTGGCTCGGGACACGGGCCGGCCCGTCTATACCGATGCCCTGACCATGAGCCGCGCGCGCAATCATCTTGAATACAAGGCGAAAACCGCTCCATTGGCGATGACCCATGTAGGGTGGATTGGCGAGATGAACCTCGAAGGCGATTGTGCGCTGGCTGTGATCACATCGGCACAGCGAGAAAGCGGCGCGTTACCGACCGATCTGTTCCTGCAGCACTTGGGGACTGCATCACCCCGGCCTCGGCGACTGACGCACCGATTGGCATACGGCGTTGACCAATGGCTGGGCCTGCCTGATCGAGTCAGCGATATCGTCGCGCCGCATGAGCTGGATATCTACGAAATTGAAGGGCCAGAGGGTCGATGCGACGGCGCAGAACTTGCACCGTTTCTGTCGCCGACGGGCGAGGGGGCCGATCTGTGACCATCACCGACCATTCCGATAACTCGGCATTGCATGCCGGGAGCCAGCCAGTTGCCGCGATTATAGGCGGCGGTCCGGCCGGGCTGACCGCGGCCTATTGCCTGCAGAAATACGGCGTCAATTTAAGGCCTGTCGTGTTTGAGGCGGATGCGCTGCCTGGCGGTATTTCCCGTACGGAGAGTTACAAGGGCTATCGTTTTGATATTGGGGGGCACCGCTTTTTCACCAAGGTCGACGAGGTCAACGCCCTTTGGCTGGAGGTTGGCGGTGACGACTTCATCTGGCGCGACCGGAAAAGTCGCATCTACTATCGCGGCAAGTTCTACGCATATCCACTGAAGCCGATAAATGCCCTGACGAATCTCGGACCCATCGAGGCGGTGAGGATTGTCCTGAGCTATATGCGATGGAAAATGTTTCCGTCCCGCGTGGAAGACAATTTTGAACAATGGGTCGTCAATAGATTTGGCCGCCGGCTGTTCGACCACTTCTTTGAGACGTACACGCAGAAAGTCTGGGGCATCCCCTGCAGCGAGATCCGCGCGGACTGGGCCGCGCAGCGCATCAAGAACCTGTCGCTCTTCAAGGCGGTGTGGAATGCCTTTACCGGCGCGAATGACACCACCAGCCTGATCGACCGCTTTCAGTATCCCCGGCTTGGACCCGGCATGATGTGGGAGGCGTTCACAGCTGCTGTTCGGACAGGCGGTGGCGAGGTCAATTTCAATACCGCCGTCCAGTCCCTGAAAATGACCGGGAATTGCGTGACGCAGATCACGATCAACGGCCCGACTGGCGAAGAAACGGTGTCTGTCGACGAGGTCATCTCGACAATGCCGCTGCGCCGCCTTGTCAATTGTATTGAGCCAAGCCCGCCGCAGGGCGTGATTGATGCGGCCGCCAAGCTGAAATATCGCGACTTCCTCATCGTCACGCTGATCCTCGATCATGAGGACCCGTTCGATGACAACTGGATCTACATCCACAGTCCGGATGTTAAAGTGGGACGCATACAGAACTTTCGCGCCTGGTCGCCAGAGATGGTGCCGGTAGAGAAAACAGCCAGCATCGGGATGGAATATTTCTGCAACGTCACGGACGAGATGTGGAACGAAAGCGATGAAAGCCTGATTGCCATGGCAACGCGGGAGCTGGGGCAGCTCGGTCTCGCTGATCCCGCCAGCGTCATTGACGGCACCGTTATTCGTCAGCCCAAGGCCTATCCAGTCTACGATACAGAATACAAGGATGCCTTGGGGGTCATCCGTGAATGGATTGACAGTGTTGAGAATCTGCAGACCGTTGGTCGCAACGGCATGCACCGCTACAACAACCAGGATCATTCCATGCTCACAGCCATGCTGGCGGCCCGGAACCTGACAGGCGAAGATCACGACCTTTGGACCGTGAATGTAGAGCGATCCTATCACGAAGAATTTCAGGTTGAGCCGAAAACCAAGCAGAAATCCTGAGCGGTTTATCTGATTGACCCTCCAGTGGCGCGTGTTAACCTCGTCTGTCTTACACTCTATGACGAGTGTCTGGAGGGGAAGGCGCGATACCGATGAAGTTTCTATTGTCGATCTTCAAATGGTTTCTGGTCGTCATTCTTGTGATTGCCATTACCGTCGCCGCGCTGCCGTGGCTGTCCGTTGTTACGGACAGGGATGCCAAAGGGCAGGAAGCCGCTTGGCTGGCCGCAAATAAGGGCGAGGACGTTCTTGATATCGGCGATGCCCGCTTCGTCATCTTGAGTGAGATGCACGGGTTTGCTGCCGTTCAATCGCTCGACTTTGATGTGTTGCGCAGACTGAACGCAGAGGAGGGCGTTCGCCGCTATCTTGGCGAGCTCAGCCCTGCGCAGGCCATTGCGTTCAATCATTATCTGCAGACCGGCGACGATCAGTATATGCGAGAGGTTTTTGACCATTGGGCAGGTCAGAACGCCCAATGGGCCAATCGCGAATTTTTTGAGGAAATCGGGAAGATCCGTTCGCTGAATGATGTTCTGTCTGATGATCGGAAAATCTACTTTATTGGCGTCGATTCGATCAGCGACTATCCGTTTGCAGAGCGTATGATGGCGTTACTCCCTGCTGATCAGACCGCGTCCCTGCAGACTGCGGCGGGCGTACAGGCCATCAACCGGGAATTTCTGTCTCGCGCTTTGGTCCGTCCGGCCGATGCGTCTCGATATACCAACATGGTTGCAAATATCAACCTGCTGCAGGGCTATGACACAGCTGATCGTGAACAGTTCTATGGGCTGTGGGGCCTGTTCCACGGGAGCAAGACACCCATCAACGAAGAGCGGCCATTGGCTCACATCCTCAATGGACCCGAAGGCGCCTTTGCTAGTAAGGTTGTCAGCATAGGGACGATGTGTGCTGGTGAATGCTTCAATATGATGCCTGCCGCCGCCCTGCCATCACCGATGCGCGGACCAAGTAATGCATCCTACACCCTCCTGCCGATGAGTTCTGATGCGACCTATATCTGGCGGCAGAAAGGCATCCAGCGGCTCAAAGAAGCGGCGGGCTCGAATGAGCGCGAATGGTTCAGGCTGAGTGGTGAGCAGTCGCCCTTCGCTGAAGGCGATAGTCTGGTCGGTACCAGCGGCTTTCTCACCTTGATGCAGAAGTTCGAGTATGAAGGGGCGGCCGCGGACGCGATGGATTACATCGTCCTCCTGCAGAAATCCCGTGCACTAACGCCATGGAAAGGCGAGGCCTACGACATTTCCGGCCAGGCCTTGGCCGCCGCTGAGTAAATGAGGGGAAATGCAGACAATAGGCGGTGACGCAGATTGCCGGTCATTTCATCAACCATCACGGCGCAAGGTGTCGACATCTGTGAGTAATCGTCGTCTGATCAGATAGATGAAGAAGCCATACATCTGGATTATCGCGACATTTGGCGTCACCTTAAGTCTGGCCTTCGGAACGTTTGTGCGCCCGTGGCCTTCACTCAGGCCGTCGACCGCCGTGCCGTCGCCAAATATCTCCTATCAGCGGTCCGTGTTGCCGGACGGGTCCCGCCTGCATGCGACGGTCATCAATCTGGGAGACGGTAGCCTGCGACCCATCGTGACAGAACCGTGTACAGATGAGCCGCCACAGTTCTGCGCAGAGACTGCGCTTGCCTTCGCCCAGACCGCCGACACCGTTTGGGCAACGAATGCCAACTATTTCTACCCATTTCGGGAGGTGAACTATTTCGACTACAGGCCTCTCCCCGGTGAGCCGAGCTATGCCGTTGGGGTGGTGCAAGACAATGGGGAGCAGTTGAATGCACCTGCTCTAGGGTTTGCTGCACTCTGTCTATTCCCGGATCACGCTGAAATTGGCCCAGAAGGGACGTGTCCGGATCAGGCGATCGCCGCCGTGGCAGGGCGTGAATATATGACTGCTGACACCGCGGTCCCCATCACCGGGACATCAGAAAAGCGCTACCCGCTCAATCTTATTGGGTTGAGAGACGGTGGTCGGACCATGATCCACTTGATCGTCGACGGAAAACAGCCCCTCTATAGCGACGGCCTGACATTGGCGGACGGTGTCGCGCTGATAAAGACAGTGTACGAAGTGGATGAGATCCTTGAACTGGATGGCGGCGGCTCGGCTACCCTGGTCCTTGCGGGAAAGAACGGACATTATATCGCAAATCGACCGATCCACACACGTGTGCCTGGTCGGGCACGGCCTGTGGCCGTGCATTTCGGGTTCCAGACCCGATAGGGCGCTCCGGTCATTCTCCGGGTAGGCTGCCCTGACCTCACTCCGATCAACCCCTTTGAAAGTGTCCGTTTCTTAACCCTTTCATATGAGGTCTTCGGCAGGCAGGGGCGGGTGGATCTGAGGTATTTGTTCGCCACAGACGGGCGCGGGTGAACCATTCAGCGCCGATGTCGTCGCCTGGCTGGCGCTCAGGTCGTCCAGAAATGGTTGGAAATTGAATTTGGTAGCGGGAGGCGGAATTGAACCGCCGACCTCAGGGCTATGAATCCTGCGCTCTAACCAACTGAGCTACCCCGCCAGAGCGGCTGCATATGCCGGATGACGGGGGAGGTTGTCAACGCAGGATTACGGCCCCCCGTTACACTTTGTGACGCTCCTGCCATTCGCGTGCGACATCGGGCGTTCATATCCGTTTCATCAACAGAGCAGCCCCCAAAACTGTTCAACAGGAGTGATGACGATGAAAAAAGTAACCATGATTAGCGCGCTTGCCGTTTCTGCCTTGGGCCTTTGTGCCACGGCCCTGGCTGCCATGCCCGGTCCCGGGCCTCGCCCCATGGAGGGACCAAAAACGCGCGCCGAGGTCGTAGATCGGGTCTCCGCGCATTTCGATGCGATGGATGCCAATGATGATGGATACCTGACCAAGGACGAAATGCGCAAAGGCCGTCAGGAGATGCGACGCCAAAAAGGCGCAGAGCGCGGCGGTGACCGTCCACCACGCGATCGCGGCATGACGCGCCTTGATGCCGATGAAAGCGGCACGGTCAGCCGGGAAGAGGCGATGGCCCCTGCGGCCCAGCGGTTCGCGGCCATGGACACAAACAATGACGGTCAATTGTCTGCCGATGAGATGAAGGCTGGCCGTGACCAGCGAGGTGACAAGAAAGGCGACGGAAAGCGCCGCCGCGGCGACCGGATGACGGGTATGGATGCTGATGGCGATGGCAAAATCTCGAAGCTGGAGATGACCGCCGCGGCCACGAAACGCTTCGACAAAGCCGATGCCAATGGCGACGGCACCGTGACCACTGAAGAGCGCGACGCCATGCGCAAGGCGTGGATGGAGAAGCGCAACGCCGACTGATCGGCCTGCTTTAACTAACCCCTCCCAACTGGCCGGATGTTCACGCATCCGGCGTTTTTCGTTGGCTTGGTCCGATCGGCAGCTCTCGACAGAGGGCCGGATTTGTGTTAGTTGCATATGAAACAAAAAATGAAGGGAGGCCCTTGAAATGGCTATATTGGACAATCCGATCGGCACACGCGGCTTCGAATTTGTCAGCTATACTGGTGATGATGCACAGGCGCTCAGCCAGCTGTTTGACCGCATGGGCATCCCGGCTATCGCCCGGCACAAATCCCGGAACCTGACGATTCACCAGTCCGGCAAGGTCACGTTTCTGATCAATAATGAGCCATCAGGGCATGCCGGCGACTTCCGCGCTCAACATGGTAGCGGCGCGAACGCCATGGCCTTCCGTGTGGCAGATGCAGAGAAGGCCTACGCCGAGGCACTCAACCGTGGCGCAACGGCCGTTGAAGATGCTGATGATCCCATTCGCGCCCGGGCGATTGAAGCGATTGGCGGTTCACGGATCTATTTCATTGACGACGCCGTGGCGGCGGATTTCTACGAGAACGAATTCACCATCATGTCCGGTAATGAATGGAACCGCATCGGTCCGTCGGGACTGCAGTTCATTGATCACCTGACGCACAATGTGCATCGTGGACAGATGAAGGTCTGGGCCGACTTCTATGAGCGGATCTTCAACTTCCGCGAAATTCGCCATTTCGACATCGAAGGCAAAAAGACTGGCCTTCATTCCAAGGCCATGACCAGTCCGTGCGGCCATATCCGCATCCCCCTGAACGAGAGCCAGGACGAAAAATCCCAGATCGAGGAATTCCTGCGCGAGTATAATGGCGAAGGGATTCAGCATATCGCTCTGTCGGCTGCGGATATCTACGAGTCCATTCCGATGATGCGCCGCCGCGGTATTCATTTTCAGGACACGCCGGATACCTATTACGAACTCTTGCCCAATCGTCTGCCAGAGAACCGCGAGGATGTCGGCTTCCTCAGGAACGAAAAGATCCTTGTTGATGGTGGCGAAGCTCAGGGTGGCGGCTTCCTTCTACAGATCTTTACCCAGAACGTTATTGGTCCGATCTTTTTCGAGATTATTCAGCGCAAGGGGAATGAGGGTTTTGGCGAGGGGAACTTCCAGGCGCTCTTTGAATCGATCGAGCTGGATCAGGAGCGCCGCGGCGTAATCTGATCCGGGGCACAGATAGAGTTGGGAACGCCGCCTCTCGGGGCGGCGTTTTGTTGTCGTAACCGCAATCCGGACGATATCCCAGTCCGCGCCAACGACGAGAAACTCATGCCCCTTGAAGCCCTGAACTGGCTCGCCAGCCTCACCTGCATCGTTGCCTCTGTTCTGGTGGCATCCAATATATCGCGACGCTGGTCGGGGATTGGCTTTATCATTTTCAGCGTATCTTCGGCCACATGGATTGCCACCTCCATGATGGAAGATGAAAATCCGCTCCTGGTGCAGAATATCATTCTGCTCGCCGTCAATCTTTGGGGAGTTTACCGCTACCTGGTCATCAAGGCGAAGGACTAATCAGGACAGGAGGCGAGGAGCCCCAGGCACCGCCGTTCCGCTGCCTTCAATGCGGTGGGACCAGCCTCGGCCACATCCCCCCATGGATCACGGGCGTAGACGATCACGCTGGGGTGGATATAGGACTTCCGCGCGATGGCGGGTGTATTGCCAAGGAAAGTGCTCGCTGCATCGCACGCCAGTTTTATCGACGCAGTGTCAGGGTTGGACAGAACGGCCTTGGACGCTGCGACCGTTCCGCCCCAGGTCCGAAAGAATTTTGCTGTAAATGGAACGCCCATGGAATCACTGATGAAGGCATTGACCTGACGCGCTGAGACAGGGGCCCCATGAACGGCGAATAGGCGTCGCTCCGAATGCTTCATCAGCCGACGGACCGTGCGGGTGAGGGTGGCATCGTCGATTTCAACATCCCGCTTTTTGCGACCTTTGGCGATGAAATGGAGAGCCAACCCTTCCTTCGACAGTTCGATATGATGTCGCTCAAGCCCCGTCGCGCCGATGGCGCCGGTACGGGTCTTGCGGCCACTTCCAATGCGCAGACCCGCAGAATCGAGCAGTCGAACAAGGGTTGCAAGAACGAAGGCCTCATCCTCTGCCGACCCCTGCAACGCGGATTTGACGCGTCGACGCAAGCGCGGCAGGCGCTCAGCAAAGAGCGCCAGCTGGTCGAACTTCGCCTGTTCAGCAGCGGCACGATAGTCGGGATGATAAATGTACTGCCGGCGCCCCTGACCATCGACGCCGCAGGCCTGAATATGATGATCGGGATGCTGAGCAATCCACACATCAGTCCAGGCCGGAGGGATGGCGAGCGCGCGCACACGGTTTAATTGCTGTTCAGATGGCCTGGTGCCCGCTTCTGTGACGAACCGGTGACCGCGTCCGCACCGTATGCGGGCAAATCCCGCTTCATAGGGCGTCGCCGGTTTCAGCCCCAGAATATCGGGCGTGACGTGGTGTGCGATTGCGGCGTGTGATGCAGTATGCATGAAAGCTCTTGGGTCTGTTCCTGTAGCGAAACGCGGAAACAGCCATGCTGTTGCACCGTGGCGGCCGCGGCACGGAACCGCAGCTGAGTCGTGGCGTTTATCTTCCATGACGACCACAGGCGTTCACAGTGTGTATGATATTCTGTCCGGGCTCGACCGCGTAGCCGCAGAACGATCAAAAGTCAGCATTGGCGATGCGATAGAAGCGTTCGGCCGCCGTAGCTATGGCCCACTGCTGATCCTGCCCGCCGCCTTGGAGATATCACCCATCGGTGGCATTCCGGGAATACCCACTTTTCTCGCTCTTATCATTGCTATCGTCTCGGTACAGATCATGATCGGCCGTGACCACGTGGCCTTACCTGGACTAATCGAGAGACGTCGTCTGTCATCCCGCAAAGTCAGCGACGCCGCAGATGCGTTGCAGCCACTCGCGCGGCGCCTGGACCGATGGTTTCACGGCCGGATGAGATCCATGGTCCGTCCCGGGACAATGCGTATCGCTGCGGGGGTCTGTATCCTCCTGACCTTGACCGTGCCGCCACTGGAATTGATCCCGTTTGCGAGCACAATCCCCATGGCCGCCATCCTCCTGTTTGGTGTTGCAATAACCGTTCGGGACGGTCTTCTGATGACGGTTGCCATGGCCGTCAGCGCAATGGCGCTGACAGGGGCCGGCTACCTGATCGTCACCAAGATCCTCATGTGAAGCGCCCACGAAAAAGCGCCCGCGGCGGGGCCGGGGCGCTTTTTTAGTCGATAGGATGTTGCCGTCAGGCGGCGAAGATCAGATAGGCGCCGATAAGGCAAACAAATGCGGCAACAGACGAATAGATCAGAATCTGGCGCACGTGGTCACCCGTGTGACCTTGCCGGACATCCTGAGTCGTTCGGGTTTCAGAATGGTTTGAGGCCGTCTCTGAATTCGGAACAACAAATGCGGTGTCCGTATTCTGCTTTTCCGCCTCGTCCGGGCCGGTGTGGGTAGCTTCCGGGGTTACCATAACGTTCCTCTCATGATCCTGTATGCAGAGCAAAATCTCTCTGCGTCGCGAATAGTATGCCTATAGAACCCGCCAGCGCGGCAGATAGTTCCCTCTGATGCCGTTCTGTCGCAGTCTGCGACGGAACGACCGGCCGGTGGCAGCGTTAATCTCGGTCAGCAAACGGGGCGAAAATCGTGACCAAAATCGTTGGAATTTCAGGCAGCTTGCGCGAAAAGTCGTACAATACCGCGACCTTACATGCTGTTGGGCAGTATTTCCCGGGCATCGACTATAGCGTCGTGACGCTTGAGGATGTTGAACCATTTAATCAGGACGTGGAAGAAAAAGGGTGGCCACCAGGAGTTCAGCGTATTCGCAAGGCCGTGGAAGTGGCAGACGCCGTCATCTTTGCGACACCCGAGTATAATTACTCTGTAACCGGTGTTTTGAAGAACGCAATTGACTGGTTGTCGCGCCCGGCGCGGAAGTCGCCCCTGTTCGGCAAACCGGCAGCCATTGTGGGCGCCTCAATGAGTATGGTCGGAACAGCACGAGCTCAGGCGCATCTGCGCCAAATTCTGTTTTACAATGCCATGCCCGTTCTGGCCTCTGCCGAAGTGCTGATTGCCAAGGCACAGGACCGCTTTGACGAGGATGGTCATCTTACCGATCAGGACACGAAGTCGTTTCTGGCGACCTTCGCGGCGGAGTTCGTCGACTGGATAAAACTCCAGACGCCTGAATGAGCACGCCCGACCAGCAGGAAGCTGTCAGGCCACATCGTTTCGCACGGAAGACGCGAGAGGACTGCAGCGCGCCGTCGCCCTTCGCGCTGCCACTGGTGGCATGGCGCCGCGCGATCTTTCGGACGGCCGGACAGATCGGTGACGACAATCTGGCGCTCGTTGCCGGTGGCTGTGCGTTCTTTACCCTCCTATCGCTTTTCCCAGCCATGACGGCGATCATTTCTCTTTATGGTCTGATTGCCGAGCCGCAGCAGGTCTTCCGGGATCTGAGTTTTCTGGCCGATATCGCGCCGGGTGATGCCATGTCGCTGCTGCAGCGTCAGACCCAGAACCTCACGGACAGCTCAACATCCGGACTGGGGGTCAGTTTCGCCGTCAGCTTGGCTATCAGCCTTTGGGGCGCGAGTCGTACGACACGGTCGATGATGGGCGCACTGAATATCGTCTATGGTGAAAAAGAAAAGCGGGGCTTTGTCCGTCTGAATTTCCAGATCGTCGGAACCACGATCATCGGTATTGCGGCGGTGACGCTGTTGCTGCTCACCATCACGGCCATGCCCATCATCGTCGGTGCCATTTTCGATGAACAATATGCGCAGCGTCTCGCGATCGTGCTTACCTGGTGCGTCGTGGCCGTCGCAATGGTCACCACGTTAATGCTGCTTTATCGCTTCGGGCCAAGCCGCGCCAATGCACAATGGCTATGGGTCTTGCCCGGGGCACTGATCGGGGTCGTGACGTGGGTCATCGCATCTCTCGTGTTCTCCGTCTACGTCTCGCAGATCGCCAATTTTTCAGGCGTGTACGGCGCGTTTGGCACATTGGTCGTTCTGCTGATGTGGATATATTGGAGCTTTCTGGTGGTTCTTCTGGGAGCAGAGCTGAACGCAGAGCTCGAGCATGAGGTCAGTCCGGACACGACCACCGGCCACCCGCAGCCCCTGGGTGATCGGCAGGCGAAAATGGCCGACCGCCTGGCGCGATAACCATTGATCCGCAGCAGGCTATATTCTCTTTGTCATCGTTGCGCGGCGCATCGCTTACAAAGGCAGCGTTCGCCTTTGGTCCTTGACGAGTGGATGAAAGGAAGCTGGACCAGTCTTGAGGGAGACGAGCAATGGCGGCCATAATGACTGGACGGGCAATATCGCCATCTGTCAGGAGGCGGCCAAGCGATGCGTCGTCCTGCTGGCCAATTCGGTTCGCGCCGAGATGATCTATCCCGAAATCGTCGAAATAGTTCTGGGCGAAACCAACTACCCCTGGTGGTGGACCTACCCGGATCTGCACGGGGAAGCGGAATAAAATCGGTGCGCCAATGAACTGACGGCGCAAATCCGGATCAATTGAGCCGAAATTCGCATGTTCGGCTATCATGCTTGATTTATTTTATTGACGCTACCACTGAGCACGGCGAAATTCTTGCCGGGGGAAATTCTATTCACAACAGTCTTATCCCCGATTGTGCATCAGGTCGGTGAACGCCATCGCGTTGCCGTGGAGATAAAAGGCTCCCTAAAATGAAGTCAAAAAAATTATTGCCCCTGTTCAGTGGGGCGATCGTGGGTGGATTGGCCAGCATCGGCTCGGCGGCGGCGGATTGTCAGGACCTGACGGTCAAGGACGACGAGATTATCCTGTACATCGACGCCAATTGCGAGGGGAACATCAAGATTTTTGGCGTTGGCTCGCATCCTCATATTGGGGACTGGAGCGATGAAACCTCCTCGATCAAGGTCGGGAAGAACGTCAAGGCGACGATCTACAAGGATTCAAACCTTAGCTCGCCAAACGAATCGGCGACCCTGTGGAATGGCGACTATCCGCACCTGCAATGGTTTGGCGACGAGATGAGCTCGGTCAAGGTCGAAGCCGTTGAGCCTGGTACCCAGGTCATCACCATGTTCGAGAACGACAAGGATGCCAATCAGGACCGGCGCCAGACGTTCCATCGCGTGGCCGTCGGCGAGTACAATGCCGGTGACAACCCGCACCAGCTTCTGCTGGCCGACATGATGACGATGATGTTCATTCCCCAAGGCATGAAAGTGACCGTCTGGGACGAACACAAGAAACAGGGCGCAAGCGAAACGTACGAAGCCATTGACGGTGCACGAACGATCAACTTCGCCGATGAAGGCTGGAACGACATGATTTCCAGCATCAAGGTCGATCGCGTCGGCTATGAGCTGTACAAGGTCAGTACCTGGAAGGACAAGGAAACGCTTGAGGCGGATGAAAAATCCACAATCGGTGTTGGTAATACGTGCAGCCACGATGCCAATGCCAGCGATGCCAAGACCTGTTCTATCACCGTCGGCTATTCCGAAGATACGACCACATCGTTTTCTTGGAATGAGGAAACATCGATCTCTGCTGGTCTGACTGTGTCCGAAAACGCCTCTGTGGGTGTGGAAGGTGTCGGTAGCGTTGGTGAAGAAGTCAGCGTTTCGACCGAACTGACCCAGTCATTCGGCGTGGGTGGTGAAGACTCAAAAACCCAACAGAAAAGCATGAGCTTCACTGATGAAATCACGGTCGAACCCGGCGAGGTCATTCGCGGCGAAGTCACGGCGGTGAAGAAGAAGGTCAAGCTCTATCCACTCTACCACTACCGTCCCGTTGGTTCATCCTCCAGCAAGGACGAATATACGCGCAAGGGCACGATCACGGTTGATTCCTACGCGGATGTAGAGGGAACAACGACGGTCATTCGCAGTGCGGCTCTGTCGAACAGCGCCATGATCCCTTCCGTCATGCCGGGCACGATCCTGAATATCGACGAGAAGCACTATACCGCAAACAAGGCCTATTACCTCGTCCTGCAGAAAGACGGCAATCTTGTCGTGTACGACGCAAATGACAGCTTTGTCTGGGGCAGCCACAACGATGCGAATACGCCGCTGAACGGCAAACATGCCGAACTCAAGGTTTCCGGCAATTTCGTCCTTGAAGACGGTGCCGACAATATTCTCTGGCAGACGGGTATTGAAAATCCGCAAGCCCGACTTGCGATTGAAAACCGCCAGCTGAAGGTCGTCGACAAAACCAACCAGACGCTCTGGCCAAAGAACTGATCGGGGTAGGGGGGGGCCGCACCTGCATCCCCGTCTCTCAATCGTGCAAAGACGAAAACGGCGGCTCTTGGGTCGCCGTTTTTTGTCGCGTCGAGATGCTGCTGCCGATGGTGATGAAATAGGAAAAACTGGCGACCCCTGTAGGATTCGAACCTACGACCGTTCGCTTAGAAGGCGAGTGCTCTATCCAGCTGAGCTAAGGGGCCGAACCGGCGTTATATCGTGAAAATTCGTGAAGGCACCCCAAAAGAGGCGCAAAGGATGCTTAGTGCGTCCAGGGCATCCGGCGGCGATAGGAGAAGTTGTCGCTATAGGCTTTGATCACAGGCTTTGCGACGTTGCGGTCGATGACCTCATGCGCGATCTTGTGTTCCTTGGCGTAGGCGATGGCCGCTTCCTTGGTGTCGAACTTCAGCCGCACTTCGCTCGCGAGCATATCTGAACCGGAGGTCCAGCCCATCAGCGGATCAGTTGTGCGCGGAGATTGCTGTTCGAATTCGAGGACCCAGTTCTGCGCTTTGGTCTTACCGGACTGCATGGCCGTTTTGGCTGGCTGGTAGATGCGCGCTAACATGGACGGCTCCTCTATCCTGTTCCTTGGTGGATGGTCGGGGCGGAGAGATTCGAACTCCCGACCCTCTGGTCCCAAACCAGATGCGCTACCAGACTGCGCTACGCCCCGATGGACCACCTTAGGAAGCGGCCCGATAGCACATGTTTTTCAGGGGTAGAAGAGATATTTCACGAGTTTTCTCCACTTTCCGTCCAAACCGACGCAGCCCTATAAGATGGCCATGACAGAACCCGGCACCCCCACCGATTGGACTATCCCCGACTGGCAGCGAGAGCGCCCACGGCAGTTCTGGGATCCCGGTCGTAAGCTTCTGGCGGCGATCCGCAGTTATCAGCGGGCGTCCGGTCCACTGCGTCCGGTGACCAAAGCTTGGGCGACAATGCGGCATCGGTTCTGGTCCGCCGTCACATCCTGCGACATCCCGCTGTCGGCGCAGATCGGCGGCGGGCTGTTGATGCCCCATCCCATCGGGATCGTTATTCATCCCAAGGCGGTGCTCGGGCCCAATTGTCTTCTGATGCAGAATGTGACGCTCGGCGTGAAAGGGGACGGTACCAATGTCGCCCCGACATTGGAGGCGGGGGTCGACCTGTCCGTCGGTGCCGTCGTGCTTGGGCCCGTGACCATGGGCACGCGCTCGGTTGCCGCCGCCAACGCGGTGGTGACGAAGGATGTGCTCGCGCACACCATCATGGCGGGCGTGCCGGCCCGACCGATCGGCCAGCGCGAGCTCTAGTCGGCTTTGGCGCTGATGCTCTGGTAGATCGGCGGTTGACCCGCCGCGACGGCATCCCGGGTCGGTGCAGGTTCACCGTACCGGTCGCGATAGACCCAGTAATTGGTCAGCACCGTCTCAACAAAGTGCCGGGCCTCCGGGTTCGGGACGCTTTCCAGCATCAGGAGCTGGTCCTCGATCCCCGCCTGGGCGCGCCAGCGGCGGAAATTGCCCGGGCCCCAATTGTAAGACAGCGCCATCTCGAAGAGATCGCCTGAGCCGTTATTATATTTGGTCAGGAGCTGGTGCACATAGGACTGCCCCAGCTGCATGTTGTAGGCGGGGTCATAGAGTCTTCCCGATGCCCGGCTGGTGCCGGCAACATAGGATGCGGTGCGCGGCATCAACTGCATCAGGCCGCGGGCGCCGACGCGTGATGTGGCCTCAGGCAGGAATTTCGACTCCTGGCGGATCAGGCCGAAGAGCAGGGCCGGGTCGACCTCGAACCCGTTGGATGGCGCAAAGTCAGGCACCGGATAAAGGGCGGCGGCGAGATCGTCTCGACGGCCATGATCGGCACCCGCATATTTGGCGAGAATGATCGCGGCGCTCGGCAGCGACAAATCATCGGCGAGAGCCACAAGCGCGCGATTGTCCGAGGGGTCCATTTCCCCCTGGGCCCATTTGAGCTCAAGATCAGCTTCCGACGCGAGACCCACCTGCGCCAGGGCGGCGGCGCGCTCGATACGGGCGTTCTTCTGTTTCAGCGCCTCGAATTCGGCTTCGGTCAGGCTCAGCCCCGACCAGTCGATCCGCGGGTCACGGCCCAGCTGCGCCAGGGCAAGCTGGCCGTAAAAGGTCAGAGGATAGTCAGCGGCGACTTCCAGATAGCGCTCGATCGCCGCGACATCGCCGCGAGCAAGGGCGGCACGCGCAGCCCAGAACGCGGCACCAGCCCGCAGCGGACCTTCCTGATATTCAATCTCAGCTTGTGCCCCGAAGTGTTTGAGTGCGCGGGCATAATCATTCTGGCGATAGGCAACGAGCCCGGCGACCCAGTGGGACAGGACGGCCTGGTCTGAAGACCGGCGCAGGGCCAACTCCGCGACCTGCCGCGCTTGGGTCAGCTCGCCATTGTAGTAATAGCTGGCCGCAATCCAGCCGCGCACGCGGTCAGTCTGGGCCGCTGTCAGCATGTTGAATTGCCGCGGATCGTTCAGATAGTTCAGGGCCTGGGTGGGGCGGTCATCATTGGTCAGATATCGCAGGCGCGCTTGGATCCGCTCGACTTCGGCACGGCGCGATGAATTCTCATAATCGGCGGCGAGGTCGGGGTGCAGCGGCGCCTCGATCTCCGAAGGCCACTGACGGCTGGCTGGGCGACGCGGCGGGGCAGAGCGGCCCTGACGACGCTTGGCGAGGGTGTAGAGCGGCTGGGCATTGGGATGGTCGGCATAGGCCGCCAGCCAGCGCGACAGCTCAGGATAGGATGAGCGATAGCCGGTGGGGTGCATATATCGCTGCTCCAGCACATAGCCGAGCAGGATCTTGTTCTCGAGCTTCTTGATCAGCGCGTCGGCTGCGGGCCATTTTGCATCTTCCTGCAGCTCGAATATCGCCTGATAGCGCTGGATATCTTCTACCGACAGCACCGCTGCCGGCCCCGTGATCTCAGCCTTCGCGCCGGTCAGACCGGCCACCGTCGCGGACGCGACGAGGACAGCACAGGCGGCGACTATTCGTGCAAACATGGATCGTTCCCCACGCAATGACGGCCGGAATGATTCATCACTCCGATATGAATGAAGCGTCAATGAACAGACATCCTGTCCTTGACCGCGAGCAGGTCCGCCCAGGCAAGCCGCTTCTGCGCTGGCTGGCGAAGCAGGAAGGCGGGGTGAAAAATCGGCAGAACGGGAATGGCATGCCCGCCGGTCGGTGTCCACTCACGCCACTGACCCCTTGCGCGCGTGATTCCCGGGGCATCGGGATAGAGCGCGCCGGTGGGCACATTGCCGGTCAGGACGATGGCCCTTGGAGCGCTCAGGGTGATGAACCGCTCAACAAAGGGCAGGCAGACCGTCATTTCCGCTTTGGTTGGCGTCCGGTTACCCGGCGGGCGCCAATAGATCGAATTGGTGATGCAGACGGCATCCTGACCCTCAGACGGCGCGCGGGACGTGCCAATGGCTGCCAGCATGCGGTCGAGAAGCTGTCCCGCCCGACCGACAAACGGCTTGCCCACGCGGTCCTCATCTTTGCCCGGGGCTTCGCCGATGATCAGCAGCGGCGCACCCGGCACGCCATCATAAACAACGGTGTTGCGGGCGCCGGGTTTAAGCGGGCAGCCGTCAAAGTCACGGATGGCTTGATCCAGCTCTTCGATGGACTGGGCCGCGGCTGCGAGCTGGCGGGCCAGCGTGGCAGCTTCGTCAATCGGCATTCCGGCTTCATCACCTGAAATGATAGAGGGTGCTGTGGGTGCCGGTGCCTCGTGGGCCGGGGCAGGCGGATCAAGCCGGAATGGCCGGTCAGGCCAGTCATAGAAATTGCTCGGCTCTGCGTCCTCGGCGCTCCACACGCCAGAGGCGGCATACCAGTCAAGAAGGGCGCGTGGATCGATCATGCGCCGGTATAACGCATACCCACGTCGCAACGGCAATAGGTGCGACCAGCACTTTCAAGAAGCGCAGCATCATGCTCGAAGCCATTGCGCTCATAAAGATGGATTGCCGCTTCGCAGCGCGAATTGGTGAGGAGAAACACACGACCGGGCGCCATTTCCTCGCCGCGCCTGATCAGGGCCCGCAGGAGCGGTTCGCCGATGCCGCGGCCGCGCGCCTTTTCAAGAACACCCATTTTGGTGAGTTCCAGATCTCCATTGTCCCAGGGCTTGAGTGCACCCGTTCCAACGATGCCAAGGTCAGGCACGGCAGCGAACAGAATGTCTCCCCCATGGTCCAGAATGTGGGTCTGCGGGTCACTGAGGACCGCCACATCGAGGGGCTCAAGTGTGAACATCTGCGCAATCCACTCCTCATTGATCGAGCGGAAATGATCGGCCCGGCTCTTGTCAAAAGGGAGGATGGAGATGTCGCTCATGGCCGTCTTTTAGCGCCGCTTGCTGCGGCAGCGAAGGGCAAAAATTGAGGGGTTTGGACACGGCAACCGCTCCAGTTTGGCGCTGTCCATTGTCTCTTTACCCGGTCGCGCATAGCTATTGGGGAACGCAAGAACGATAAGAGGAGACCTCCCGCATGGTTGCCGACGCCCCTGAACGCGAGTCGATGGAATTCGATGTGGTGATTGTTGGGGCCGGGCCCGCGGGCCTGTGCGCGGCCATCCGCCTGAAACAGCTTGAGCAGGAGCAGGGCCGGGAAACCTCCGTGGTCGTGGTCGAAAAAGGCTCAGAAGTCGGCGCGCATATTCTGTCAGGCGCGGTGCTTGACCCCAAGGCGCTCGATGAACTGCTGCCCGACTGGCGCGAGGATTCGTCCTGTCCCATCGACACGCCGGTGACGAAGGAAAAGTTCGTCTATCTGGGGCCGGCCGGGTCGATGCCGCTGCCCGTCTGGGCCATGCCGGACATGGTCAAGAACCATGGCTGTTATGCGGTCAGTATGGGGAATGTCTGCCGGTGGCTGGCCGAAAAGGCCGAAGCCATGGGCGTCGAAATCTATCCCATGATGGCCGCCTCCGAGCTGATCCGCGGAGAGGACGGGGCTGTGCGCGGCGTCATCGTCGGAGAGGCAGGGATCGGCAAGGACGGCGAGAAAAAACCGTCCTACGAGCCGGGGATGGAGCTGCACGGCAAATATGTGCTGCTGGCAGAAGGCGTGCGGGGATCGCTGTCCAAACAGCTGATCGCCGAGTTCGCGCTCGACGAGGGCCGTGAGCCGCAGAAATACGGTCTCGGCATGAAAGAGTTGTGGAAGGTGCCGGACGCCAATTTCCACAAGGGCCTTGTTCAGCATACATTCGGCTGGCCGCTGAAAGGCGATACAGGCGGCGGATCATGGATGTACCATTTCGGCGACAATTTCGTGTCGATCGGCTACGTCGTGCACCTCAATTACAAGAACCCCTATCTCTCTCCGTATCAGGAGTTTCAACGGTTCAAGACGCACCCTGATATCAAGCCTTATCTCGAAGGTGGAGAGCGGGTGGCCTATGGCGCTCGCGCCATCACCGAGGGCGGGTTCCAGTCCGTCCCCAAGCTGACGTTCCCCGGTGGCGCGCTGATCGGCTGTTCGGCCGGTTTCGTGAACGTGCCGCGCATCAAGGGCAATCACAACGCGATGAAGACCGGCATGATGGCCGCCGAGGCCGCATACGAGGCCTTGTCGGCAGATCGCGCGGGAGATGCGCTGAACGGCTATCAGGAACGCTATGACAATTCGTGGGTTCGCAAGGAACTCTACAAGGTGCGGAATGCCAAACCGCTGTGGTCACGCTACGGCACATTGATGGGGGCCATTGGCCTTGCCGGGATCGATCTGTCGATCAGCACACGGTTCGGTGGCTGGTCGCCCTTTGGGACATTGTCCCACGGCAAGACCGATGCCGAGGCGACGGAGAAGGCGTCGAAGCACAAGCCGATCAGCTATCCCAAGCCCGATGGTGTGCTGACGTTCGACCGCCTGACGAACGTGTCCTATTCCTTCACCAATCATGAGGAAGACCAGCCGGCTCATCTCAAGCTGAAAGACCCGGCCTTGCCCGTTGCTGTCAATTTGCCCGAATATGCGGGCCCATCGCAACGTTATTGCCCTGCCGGGGTGTACGAATTTATCGATGAAGGATCAGGTCCGCGGTTCCAGATCAACGCCCAGAACTGCGTTCACTGCAAGACGTGCGACATCAAGGACCCGCTCCAGAATATTGTCTGGACCGTGCCTGAGGGCGCTGGTGGCCCGAACTACCCCAATATGTAGGGGCGGCTCAATCTGCGGAAGGGAGCGGGATCTGTTCGGCAATCATGTTGGCGAAGAGCAGCGACCCCTCGACGGTCAGGTGGTCATTGTCGAACATGAGAGGCGTGCCGTCGGGCGTCCGGCGGATGCATTCCTGTGGACAGACAAGGTCGTACGCCGAAATATAGACGGCGCCGGTTCCTTTCGTGACGTCGGCAAGGCGGTCGTCAAGACGCCCCATGGTCTTGTTCGTGTACCGCTCGATCAGGGCAGGGTTGTTGGCATAGTCCGCGCGCGCGAGGGCCTCGGGGAAGGGCATGTAGTATTCGGGGAAGGGGCCGACATGAATAACCGTCTCCGCCATATCTGACAGCTCGGTCAGGCGCTCACGCACGCCGCCAAGATTTTCGCTATACCAGCGTGCGGTCACGATGATGGCGTCGAGACGGCCGCTGGCCAGAACATCCCTGGGGCCCTCGACCAGCGCGCCGCGGCAAACGGGGTGAACGGATGGTTTGAGCGGATTGCAGCTGGCACCGTTGGCCTGCAGGAAATTGATCTGCGGATAGGTCTGTTGCAGACCGGGCCACAGCATCGCGGCGTGACTGTCGCCCAGCACCAGTACATTCGGCCTCGTGTCTGACAACGTCACGCATTCCGCCGCCAGCGTCGTCGCGGTGCCGCTGAGGAAGCAGGTGTCGCGCCGCATCGCCTCGGTGTGACGGGGGTCCTCAATGGTGGCGAGGGCTGTCTCTGCCGCTTCATTGGCGGGCCATCGCGCGTCACTCAGAGGCGGCAGCACGAGCGCAAGCACGGCGATAAGGCCTATCCCCGCGGCGGAGGTGCCAAGCGTGCGGCGGTTGGGGAGGGCTCGCATCTTCTTGGTGCGGAACGGCTGCTCCACGAAGTAATAGCTGAGCGTCGCAAGGGCGATGGAAATCGCAAACAGGATGACTTTGTCGACCTTGCCGTGGCCTGGGAGGAAGTACGTCGCATACACAATGACGGGCCAGTGCCAGAGGTAAAGCGAATAGGAAATCTTGCCGAAGAACTGTGCGGGCCAGATCGACATCAGGCGGCCCAGCAGCGGTCTGGGGCCGTCATTGGCATACAGCACCATGGCCGTGCCAAGAACCGCCGGAATTGCGTTGAGGCCGGGAAAGGGGCTCGTCGCCGTCAACATCAGGCTCGACGCCACGATGATCAGCACGCCGGCTGCCGTCATGGCTTCGGCGATCCACCGTCCCTTGAGTTTTGGCACATAGCCCAAGGACAGGACGGATCCGGCTAGCAGCTCCCATGCGCGCAGCGGCATGATGTAGAAACTGGCCGATGGCTGGATGCGCAAAACCCATTCCGACGCCACAAGACTGACGACGAGGATCGCCGTCAGGAACCAGAACAGTTTCCGGTCGGACGATTTGGGCATGATGAGGAAAAGAAGCGGCAGAACGATATAGAACTGCTCCTCGACCGACAGGGACCAAGTGTGCAGCAGTGCATTCGAGTGGGCCGCGAAATCGAAATAGTCGAGCGTGAAGAAGAAAAACATGTTCGATACGAACAGAATGCTCGACAGCAGCGTGTTGCGATAATCGACCACGTTCGAGGGGAAACTGACGGACAGCTCGATCAGGCTGCACACCACATAGACCACCACCAGAGCGGGGAAGATCCGCAACGCCCGGCGGTGATAGAAATCGCCGATCGCGGTCCAGCCCTTGTGCATGTCGCGGCGCAGGTGACCGGTGATCAGATATCCTGAGATGACGAAGAATACGTCGACGCCGATGAAACCGCCCTGGCCGAACCGGGTCAGCCCAAGATGGAACAGAACGACCAGAATGACCGCAATGGCGCGCAGGCCATCGATCTCGGCGCGGTAGTTCATCGACACACACTTCCCCGACCGGCGCGGCGGTCGTCAGCAAAACCTCTGGCGCAGACTATTGTGCAAGTGCGAAAGGAATTGCAAACGCGAAGACAGGGTGATTTTCGGGTTCAGCCGATCAGTCGGTGTGGCCGATATAGTCGCTCAATGTCCCCGCGAGGAATCGGGTGCGGCCCGTCTCGGCGTTGACGTTGATCAGATCGCCTGATTCCTGAATGGAATTGACCGCCGCTGCGATGGCCATGGGCACGGGCGCGCTGGGCGTGTCCATAAGGTCTGGGTAGGCGGCCAGAACGCTCGACATGCCCGACACGAGGCTGTCCGAATCCATCAGAACGCTGGCGACATTGAACAGGACGTTCGCGTCCGTCACGCCGCCTTCAAGCCAGATCTTGTTATAGACCACGGCCGCGCCTTGCGGGTTCAGGGCCACCGTCGACGCCACGGATGTGCTCAGGTGGAACTGGTTGATGGTCGCCATATTCAGCGGGCCGGCGTCGAAGACGGTAAACACTTCCATCAGGATGCATCCCGTCTGCGTTGCCATGTCGTCGCATTGGCGTGGCTGGATGTAGAACGCATTCATGTTCGGCAGATTGGCCTCGAGAAAAACCGAGCCGTCTGCCGTTGTACGCATTTGGACGTTCAGTCCTTCCCGCTGCAGCAGCGCGGTCATGTCGTCCCGGGACATCTTCTGGATGACGGACGGCCCCATCAGCGAGTTGCTCTGCGCCATTGCCGCGCCAGAGAGGAGTGCGACAGCCGCCCCAAAGAGACCTGAAAGAACGTGTTTCATCGTATATTTTCCCACTGACACCATGCCCGAGGTCAAATCCTAGACAGGCTTGAGCGCCACTGTCCAATGGAAACAATTGCCTTTGACCGACCAAGCCGTTAGCTCCCGCCGCCATGTCCCTGACCATCGGCTCTCATACCTTGCAGAACTGCGTGATGCTGGCGCCCATGTCGGGGATCAGCGACCTGCCATTCCGGCGCGCCTGCGCGGCGGCAGGGGCAGGGCTCGTCGTGTCCGAAATGGTCGCATCTGAAGATCTGGCACGAGAACGCCCGGACACGGTTCTGCGCGCCGCGCTCGATAATTACGACGGTCCGAAGGTCGTTCAGCTTGCCGGTCGTGAAGCCCGCTGGATGGGGGAGGGCGCGCGACTGGTCGAAGCCATGGGCGCTGACATCATCGACATCAATATGGGCTGCCCGGCGCGCCGGGTGACCGGGCAATTGTCCGGCTCTGCGCTGATGCGGGACCTTGATCATGCGCTGGGGCTGATCGAAGCGGTCATCGCCAATGCCAGCGTGCCGGTCACACTGAAAATGCGTCTGGGATGGGATCACGACAGCCTGAACGCCCCCGAGCTCGCGCAACGGGCCGAGGCGGCCGGGGTGCGGCTCGTCACCGTCCATGGTCGGACGCGCCAGCAGTTCTACACAGGGCAGGCCGACTGGGCGGCGATTGCGCCGGTGAAGCAGGCCGTTCGCATTCCGGTCATTGCCAATGGCGATATATACGATGTGGCCTCTGCCCGCGCTGCACTGGCGGCGTCGGGGGCTGACGGGGTCATGATCGGCCGCGCGGCTGAGGGACGGCCCTGGCTGCCCGGTGCCATCGGAGAGGCATTGAAGACAGGCGGCGAGATGATCGTTCCTGATGCGCAGGCCCAGGCAGCGGCTGTTATCGCCCTGCATCGCGACACGGTAGAGCATTACGAAACCCGGCATCAGCTGTCGGCGGCGGCTGGCCGGGCACTCGGTCTGAAGACGGCGCGCAAGCATCTCGCCGCATTTGCCGATCACTGTCCGGTGCCGCTGTCCGATGAGGAACGCCGGGCCTATCGCGGCGCCCTTTGCCGGTCGTCATCCCCGACGGAAATCGAAGCGCTTCTGCAGCGCCTGGCGGCCGGCACGCCCTTGCCTGAGGGGCGGGTGGCGGCCTGAGAATTATTGTGCAGTATTCACAACAAAACTGTTGATTTCAAACCACAGTGTTAACAATGTAACGCTGTGGTTTGAAGGTGACACTCCGGTTGCGGAAACGAGGCGCATCAACTGACGGATCGACGCGAAGCGGTGGGCCCTTATCCGGCCTGTCCAATCGCACGCTGTTGGCTGGTCTCGCGATCGTTGCCAGTCTCGTCTTCTTTATCACCGCCTACACCCTGACCCACTTCGTCGAAGGCCTGCCGCAGGCGGTGTCGGTCCTTTTCTCGCTCGTCCTGCTGTCAGCGATTGCCCTCGCCATTCTGATTGTCGGCAGTCTCGCCGACATTTTCCGCAGCTCAAAAGCGGGCCTGCGAGGCGCGAAACTGCACCGGCGGCTGGTCGGCCTGCTGTCGATCGTCGCGGTCATCCCGGCGATCATCGCCTTCGTCCTTTCGGCGACCGTGCTGCGGGCCTTTTCCGATGAGTATTTCGTCGAGCGGGTGACCGAGGCCAACCTCGTGTCTCGGGATTTCGCCAATGGCTATTTCAATGCCGAAAGCCGGAAAACCGGTCTGCAGGTCGTGCAATTGGCCACGGATCTGGCACGGCAGGCGGCAGGCGGGCTGTCACCGGAAACCGCGCCCATCGGGTTCAAGCGATACCTTCTTGGACAAAGCATTCTCCGCGGCTTTGCCGGGGTAACGCTGGTCGACCGCAATGGCCGGATCATCGCCAAGGTCAGTGCTGTGCAGGATATGGATTATGACCTGCCGCCAACCGAAAGTTTTCTTGAGATCAGCGATGTCGGCGCCACGCCTTACATTTTCAATGCCCTCGATCACGAGACGCTGTCTGCCTATTACGCCATGTTTCG
The DNA here is from genome assembly GCF_032930845.1 of Parvularcula sp. LCG005. GTDB lineage: Bacteria > Pseudomonadota > Alphaproteobacteria > Caulobacterales > Parvularculaceae > Parvularcula. The sequence goes on from NZ_CP136758.1 coordinate 745,419, forward strand.
TGTCGACAGCCGCCAGTCGGGGTATCTCGATGGCGGATATCTGATTGTCTACATCGCAGAGAACCCTGCGCTCTCTGAACAACTGCTCGGTATCCGGAATTTCAGGGACGAGACGAAGGATGTGCGCGAGCGTTTGGCTGAGCTGTCCCAGACCTTTGCCATTGGCTACGGGCTGGTCATGGTCTTCCTGCTGCTCGGCGCGATCTGGATCGGCCTTCTGGTGGCCAACGCCATTGTCGGCCCCGTCCGGCGATTGGCGACGGCGGCGGAGTCTGTCTCAAGTGGCGATCTGACGAGCCGGGTGGATGTGCGCCGCGGGGATGGGGAACTGGGGGAGCTGGGTCACGCCTTCAATGACATGACCGAACAGCTCGAGGCCCAGCGCGATGATCTGATCGCCGCCAATGAGCAGTCTGACGCCCGTCGCCGGTTTATCGAAACCGTCGTGTCCGGTGTGCCGGCCGGGGTGCTCAATGTCAGCCCCGATGGCCGCATCGCGTTGTCCAATCCATCAGCTGACCGAATTCTCGGTCGCGATCTGGGGCGCGTTACGGGCCTTGCGCTGGTGGATGTCGTGCCAGAGGTGGCCCCGCTGTTTGAGCGTGCGCAATTGTCCACCGTGACCGATCTGCGCGATCAGATTGAACTGGAACGCAAAGGGCTCGCGCGCATCATCAATGTGCGGATCAGCCCGGATGACGTTGTCCGGCGCTCAAGCTATGTCGTGACGCTGGATGACATTACAGAGCTTGTAGCGGCTCAACGGAATGCGGCCTGGGGTGATGTGGCCCGGCGGATCGCCCATGAGATCAAGAACCCGCTGACACCGATCCAGCTGTCGGCGGAGCGGCTGAAACGCAAATATGCGCACCGAATTGAAGAGGACCGCGAGATTTTTGATCGGTGTACTGACACTATCATTCGGCACGTGGGCGATATCGGGCGGATGGTGAACGAGTTCTCATCCTTCGCGCGGATGCCTGAACCGATCATGGCGAAAGAAGATCTGTGCGAAATTGCGCGTTCAGCGCTGTTCAGCTTCAGCGTCGCCAACCCGCAGATCAACTTCACGACCGACATGCCGGACGAACCGGTGACGATCCGCTGCGATGGTCGGCTGATCGGGCAGGCGGCGGTCAATCTGGTGAAGAACGCCGTCGAGTCGATCACGGAAAGCGGCAACGCCGAGAACGGCCTGATTGCGGTCAGTGTCCGCATTGAGGGCGACGAGGCCATCCTTGATGTCGCCGATAACGGGCGCGGGCTGCCGACGGAAGGTCGGTCCCGCCTGACCGAGCCCTATATGACGACCAGGGAAAAAGGCACCGGCCTCGGCCTCGCCATTGTACGCAAGGCGGTCGAGGAACATGGCGGGACTTTCAGCCTGATAGACAGGGGGGCCGAGGAGGGGCGCGGGGCCACGGCCCGTATCGCACTGCCGGTCTTCCGAACCGTCAGTACTCCACAGAATGATGAGCCGGACGAGCCGGCAGTGACAGAAAAAGAGAAGGCGTAACCCATGGCAATTGATATTCTGGTCGTGGACGACGAGCGCGATATCCGGGAACTTGTGTCGGGTATTCTTGAGGATGAGGGCTATGATCCGCGCATGGCCGCGGACAGCGACGCCGTGTTCGCCGCCGTCAAGGACCGCCTGCCGGCCATGGTCATTCTGGATATCTGGTTGCAGGGGTCCAAGCTCGATGGCCTGGGTATTCTGGCCGAACTCAAACAGGTGCATCCGGATCTGCCCGTCATCGTTATCTCCGGACACGGCAATGTGGAAACCGCCATCGCAGCGATCCGCAAGGGCGCCTACGACTATATCGAAAAGCCATTCAATGCTGACAAGCTGATCCTGACCGTCAAACGCGCGCTCGAGAATGCCCAGCTGCGCCGCGAGAATACTGACCTGAAGGAAAAATCGTCCGAACTCACCCTGATCGGCGACAGTAACGTGATGGTACAGCTTCGCTCGATGATCGACCGGATCGCCGATGCCCGGTCGCGCGTGATGATTGAGGGGCCGGTGGGTTCCGGCAAAGAGGTCGTCGCGCGGCGGCTGCACCGCCACTCAAAACGCTCGGGTCGTCCCTTTGTGGTCGTCAGCTCGGCCTCTATTGATCCTGCCCGAATGGAAGAGGCCCTGTTCGGCATCGAAGGGGATGATGGCCGTCCCCGGATGATCGGCCTGATGGAGCAGGCCCATGGCGGCACGCTTCTGTTTGATGAGGTCGGCGACATGCCGATCGAAACCCAGAACAAAATCTTGCGTGTCCTCGTGGACCAGCGCTTTACCCGGGTGGGCGGGACGACGCCCGTGACCGTTGATGTGCGGATCGTCTCGACCACGTCTGTCGACCTGCTGGCAGCCGCGGAAGATGGCCGGTTCCGCAAGGACCTCTATCACCGACTGGCGGTGGTTCATCTGGCGACACCGTCGCTGACCGCGCGTCGCGAGGATATCCCCGCGCTGGCTGATCACTTCCTGAAGACGCTGGCCGAATCGGGCGGCTTCAAGCGGCGGCACCTGACCGATGAGGCGGCGGCTGCACTGCAGACCTACACCTGGCCGGGCAATGTCCGTCAGCTGCGAAATGTCCTTGAGCGCACGCTGATCGTTTCCGGACGCGCGGTGTCCGATGCCATCGGCATTGAGCAGCTGCCCGAGGAAGTGGTGCAGTCAGGCCCGCGTCTTCCCGCCGGCGAGACGATGGAGCAGATCATCGCCCTGCCGCTGCGAGAGGCGAGGGAACGCTTTGAGCGGGAGTATCTGGTGGCCCAGATTGCCCGGTTTGCGGGGAACATTTCCCGCACTGCGGCTTTTATCGGGATGGAGCGTTCTGCGCTGCACCGGAAACTGAAGGCGCTGGGGGTGACGAGCAACAATCGCGAAGATTGATCCTCCAACACCGTGCATTGACGTTTTCCTGCCTTAAATGACGCTAAGGATAGGGGCAGGTCGATACCGGGCTTGTTGTGCGGTTTGCCGAAGAGCGGCACAATAATACGGCGATGGGGCCTGAATCCGGTGTCCCTGCGCAAGAGAGGATAGGCCTTTGGCCAGTAAACGCGACAAGAAGCGGCTTGATCAGGACCATGCGGCCAAGATGCCGAAGCCGGGTCCTTTTGCCTCCCTGCGAAACAGCTTCTTCACGGGCGTCGTCATCGCTGCGCCGCTGTTCATCACCGTGGCGGTCGTTTACTGGCTCGTGACTGGACCGCTGGCGAATTTCGACGGCTTTGTGCAGCGTAATATTCCCGATGCGTGGCTGCCGCCGCTGCCGCCTGATTATTACATCCCCGGACTTGGTGTTCTCGTCGCCGTCATCTTCCTCGTGCTGCTTGGCGTCATGGCGAAGAATTTCATCGGGCGCTTCCTGATCAATTTCGGTGAGCAGGTCCTCGATTCGATGCCGGTGGTGCGGAACCTCTACGGCTTCTTCAAGAACGTCTTCGAGATGGCGCTGCAGCAGTCCGAGCAGTCGTTCAAGGAAGTGGCGCTGATCGAATATCCGCGTCCCGGTCTTTGGACCCTTTGCTTCATCGTCACCTCCACCAAGGGGGAGGCGAAGCACTTGCTGAGCGATCTTGGCGATGACATGACGAATGTCTTCGTGCCCACAACGCCGAACCCGACCTCCGGCTTCCTGCTGTTTGTGCCGCGCTCAGAGCTGCGCATTCTTGAAATGACCGTTGAAGAAGGCGCGAAGATGATCTTCTCCGCCGGTCTGGTGGCACCTGAATTCGTAGTGCCGGGGACAGAGCCCATGCCTGAGCCCGCAAAGGCGGAAAGCACTCATCGTGGTTTTAACATTCTGCGGCGTCGCTCTGGCCCTGCGGAAACGCCTGTGGGTCCCCCACAGATTGTCGATGAGAAGGCGCCATAACCACAAGCGTGTGCCTGTCATGAAAATACTTCGATTATCAGCGCCTTAACCATACTGAATGGTTGTGGGGCGTTGCTGTAAGGTATACAATTTCCTTAAATTTGACTGGGGATTGAGTTATGCGTGCGTTGCTCGCTGTGATTATCGGGACTTCAACACTGTTTGCCGCTGCGGCTCATGCCGGCACGGTTTACTCTTACGAGGTTTCGAACCCCCGCCAGAATGATACCGCCGGAGTCGTGAACAAGGTCAGTGTCGACTACGATACGGATGACGTCCTGTCCTTTGCCGCGGCTTTTACTGCGAATAATGGGTTGCTGCCGCAGGCGGGCTGGTTTGTGCTCAGCCCCGGGCAGTATCCGCGCCTTTCCGGCAATGAGCTGGCGATCCTCTATCTCGATTTCGCTGGCGGCGATGTTTATGCCTACCGGTACAATGGCGTGGCGGGCACCTATGCCCACGGTCGTGAGACTTATCTCGACGAAGGCAATTTCATCACGTCGTATGAGGACGTTCTGTCTGTCGACTACAGCGGCGATGCGTCGTCCAAGCTGAGCATTGGTTTTGACAATCTCGATGTGTCTGCTCTTTCGCCCGGGACATTCGGGGATGAGTGGACGGGCGTTTCCTACGGGCCAGGCTTCGGTGGCTGGTTCCACTTCACCACCATGGACAGCTATTCCATTTCTAATGGCAAGATTTCTGGCTGGTACCCGAAATGGCAGTCTTGGTACGATGTTGACGGTAAGACCGCGACCGTGCCGGAGCCTGCAACCCTGGCTGGCCTCGCGCTTTTCGGTGTCGTTGGGCTTGGTCTCTACCGTCGCAACCGCCGCGGCGCTGCAAAGGCCTAACCGGCGCGCAGCAGTTTGACGGCGTCGTCCCGACTGAACAGATATAGCAGGATACGGAGCGCCTCACCGCGCTCCGTTTTCAGTTCCGGGTCTGTCATCACCGTACGTCTGGCATCATCGCTCGCCATTTGGAGCAGGCTGCCCTGACTGCCAATGTCGGCCATGCGGAATTGCGGAAAGCCGGACTGGGCCGTGCCCAGACTGTCGCCGGGTCCGCGAAGGGCCAGATCCTCCTCCGCGATCACAAAGCCGTCTTCGGTCTCCCGCAGCGCATTGAGCCGCGCCTTCGCCGTGGGCCCAAGCCCACTTTCGCCCGCGTGATAGAGGAGTATGCAGCTGGCAGGCTTGTCGCCGCGCCCGACCCGTCCGCGCAACTGATGCAGCTGAGCAAGGCCAAAGCGCTCGGCATGCTCAATGACGATGACCGTGGCGTTTGGTGTGTTCACGCCCACCTCAATGACCGTGGTCGCGACCAGGACCTGAATATCGCCGCGATAGAATGACGACACCACAGCATCTTTCTGCGGGCCCTTCATCTGCCCATGCACCAGGCCAACGGCGTCACCAAATCGTGCTTTCAGCGTTGCGGCCCGATCTTCCGCGGACACCATGTCCATGGTCTCCGATGGAGAGACGAGGGGGCAGACCCAATAGACCTGCTCACCCTTGGCGATTGTGCGCCCCACCGCCTCAATGACGGCGTCGAGACGCTGTGCGGGAATGGCTTTTGTCGCCACAGGTTTTCGGCCGGGCGGCTTCTCGCGGATCTGGCTGATATCCATGTCGCCATAGGTCGTGAGCGCCAGAGTACGGGGGATCGGCGTAGCGGTCATGACCAGAACGTCCGCCTGCTGTCCTTTGTCCTGCAACTCCAACCGCTGGGCAACGCCGAAACGGTGCTGCTCGTCCACGACGACAAGGCCAAGGTCGGCGAAGGCCACATCATCCGAGAAGAGCGCATGGGTGCCTACCACCACCTGAACATAACCCTTTCGAACGCCGTCACGCTTGGCCTGGCGCTCCTGTCCCTTGTCGCGCCCGGTGATCAGGACGCAGGCAATATTCAGGCGGTCACAAAGGGGGGCAATCTCGTCAAAATGCTGGCGCGCGAGAATTTCAGTTGGCGCCATCAGGGCCGCCTGGGCGCCCGCTTCGACGGCTGTCAGCAGGGCAAGGAGGGCGACGACCGTCTTGCCAGAGCCCACGTCACCCTGCACAAGCCGCACCATCCGGGACGGTGCCGCCATGTCTGTCGTAATATCGTGCAGGGCCTCTTCCTGACCGGCCGTGAGGCGGAAGGGCAGCGCTTCGCGAACGGCTGCTGTCAACTGCCCGTCGCCCTTCAGAATGCGGCCGGGCCGGCTGGCGCGCCGTGCACGGATCAGGGCGAGCGCCAGCTGGTGTGCCAGAATTTCGTCATAGGCCAGGCGCCGGCGCGCGGTGCTGTCGGCGGACAGATCCAGCTTGCTGGACGGCTGGTGCGCGGCGATGAGCGCGGCTTTCCAGTCGGGCCAACGCTCCTTCTGCAGAACGTCCTCTGCCAGCCATTCAGGCACATCGGGGGTCCGGTCAACAGCCTGCTCGACGGCCCGCCGAATGGTTTTTCCCGCCAGACCCGCGGTCAGGGGATAGACTGGCTCAATCAATGGCAGGGTGGAGAATTCATCGGGAGAGATGATATAGTCAGGATGCGCCATTTGGCGCTCACTGCCGTAATATTCGACCGTGCCGGAGACGAGGCGCGTCTGCCCCGTGGGCAGGCTCCGGTGCAGGAAATCAGCTCGGGGCCTGAAAAAAATCAGCGTGAGATAGCCGGTATCATCCGAACACAGCACCTTCCATGGCACGAGGCTCTTGCCCCGTGGTGGCTCGTGGTGGCTGTCCACATGCACGGAAATCGTGGCGAGGCGCCCATCCTCAGCGTCAGCGATCCTGGGCCGATAGGTACGATCGACAATATTCTGGGGCAGAGTCCACAGAAGATCCACGATCCGGGGGCCCGCAACTTTGGACACGAGCGGCGCGGTTTTGGGGCCGATGCCCTTGAGCACCGTGATGTCCTGGAACAGGGGATTGAGCAAAGCCGGTCGCATGGCGGTACCTTAGTCGGCTTTGCGCCTTTGGCGAAGTCGGATCAGGCGGATGTCTCGAGCCGCTGCGCGGCACGATGACGGGCGGCCGTGCTGTCGGTATCTTCAAGATGAATCAGCCCGACCAGACGCCGAATGATCATTTCCTCATAGGGCGCTTTCTGCTCATCGGTGAGCGCAATCATCCACATGTCTTCGATCAATTTCAGTTTTCCCTCGCGATCGAGACCCTCTTTGACGACCCGTGAAAAGCCATAGAGATCGTTGGCTGCTGCCTGTTCCTGTTCAGCCTGGTCACGCAGGGCCTTAGCTTCCGCTTGCGTCTTGCCAAACTGGGCCGCAACCAGATGGTCGATCATGGCACGCTCTTCATCCGTATACTCTTCGTCAGCGCGGGCCGCTTCAACGAGAAGGGCCGTGAAGGCGAGCGGCAGGGCGTCTGCTTCGACGGCGTCGTTATTCTGGTCCTTGCGGAACTGCGCGAAGAGTTTGTCGAGCATGGCGGTCTCCTATTGTGCCTCGTCATCGGGCGAAAAGTCATCGGGCGAAAATGTCTGCACCGCGTCCAGCGCACGGCGATCCTTCTTGGTCGGGCGACCGGCACCGGCCGCCCTTTCAAAGGGAATGGGGGCACGGACGGGCCGTGGCAAGGGCGGGGGTGAATGATCGATATAAAGGGCCTGGGCCTCAGGCGCCGGGCCGCGGCGTTCACCGAGAGCCCTCACTTCGACCACGACCAGTTGCGGGCCGCGTGTGAAGGCCAGCGTGTCGCCGGGCCGGACGTTGAAACTTGCCTTCTCCACACGCTGGGTCTGCCCTGACCGTGTCAGGCGGATGCCGTGGTCGGCGACAGCCCGCGCGGCAATGCTCCGTGTCTTGAACATGCGCGCGTGCCAGAGCCAGCGGTCAATGCGCAGGCTCTCTTGCGCCTCAGTCATGGCCGTCCCTGCAGACAAAAGTCATCGCTTGGACGGCTCAGGAACGACGTCTTATTCGTCGGTGTCAGAAGCATCCTCATCTTCATCATCCGCGCTGTCCTCGTCGCTTGTATTATCGTCAGCGGCACTGCCCTGGGTCATGCGGCGAACAACGTTCGCGGCTTCGCTAGGCTCATCCTCCGCATCTGCGTCCTCAGTCGCGTCCTCTGCTGGCTGCGGTGCTGGGGCAGGTTCAGTTGTTTCATCCTCGCTCGCGTCCTCTTCGGTGGCGGTGGCGGATGTTGCAGGTTCATCTTCTTGTGCGGGAGCGGGCGTTGCCAAAGGCGCGGCGGCTGGCGTCGCCTCAGTCTCTGGCATATCGCCGACGGACGGCTGTTTGTTGTCCATCGCGTCATTGGCGGGTGGGGCCGCAGGACCAGCTGGCGCTGGCTCGGCGGTATCGTCCGAAGCCGGTGCATCTTCCGTTGCGGGCGTCTCAGCGGCTGGCGCAGGCGTCTCAGCAGCGGGAGCAGGCGTTACTGGCGGCGCTGCCGGGGCAGCCGCAGGTTGGGCAGGACCCTTCTTGACCGCGGCGCTGGCATCATTGTCCGTGTTCATCAGATCATCGAACAGCTGGCCTGTCATCTTCTCGCCATTGATGAAGTCCCAGGCATATTGCCGGTTCATGTCCGCTAGCGGATCGGCAGCGATAACATCTTCGCGCGATGAGCCCTTCATCATCTCGGCGCGAACCATGCGGCGCGCCTTGCGGATCATCGCGATCGTGTCGCGAACGTCCTGGCGGTTGGAGACAGGGCCGTGACCGGGCACGATGGTTGTCTCGGCATTGCTGAGGCTCGCCACCTTGTTGAGGGCCGCCAGCACGCCTTCGACCGAACCGCCCGAATTGATATCGATAAAGGGATAGCGGCCGGAGAACAGCGTATCACCGGTGTGGATCAGGTTGGCATCCACGAAATGGACGATGGCATCCCCATCCGTGTGCGCGTTCGGCACATGGACCACGTGGATGGTTTTCCCATTCCAGTGGAAGGTTGCTTCCTCAGAGAAGGTGATGACGGGCAGGGCGTTGCTTTGCAGATCGCCGGTTTTGGCCTGCTCGGCCAGGCGGGCCCGCACATTGTCATGGGCTACGATGGTGGCGCCGGCATTGTAGAACGCGGCATTGCCGCCCGTGTGATCGCCGTGAAAATGCGTGTTCAGGACAAAGACCACCGGCATGTCCGAGACCTGCTTGATCAGGTCGAGATTGGCTTTGGCAATATCGGCAAACTGGTCATCGATGACGAAGACGCCGTCCGGTCCGGTTGAGAACAGGATATTCCCCCCGCGACCCATGATGGCATAGAGGCCGTCGCCCAGATCCTGTCGCTTCGATGCGGGTGTTGCCTGCTGCTGTGTCACAGCGGCGGCCGCTGTCATGACCTTGGTATCGTGTGATACCGCCGGATGGGCTGTCATGGCTGTCGTTGCGGCAATCAGGGCAATAATCGATGTCATGTCGGTTCACTCTCCGGGCTACTGCTTCTCGTCCCAACTCGGCATATAGACCTTGTGAGCCGACTTGCCCGCCCCCCAGCAAAATTTTGTGTCACAGGCGCGGTATCCTGCCGCAATCCGAACTCAGAAGATGAGAAAATGCCAACAAGGCGCGCTATTTACGCCCCGTTCTGTTGCGCCTGGAGAGAAGGGTGGATAATTGTGTCTATCCGATAGCGAAACTGATTTTACATGACTTGGTCCCCCGACAGCTGGCGCAGCAAGCCGGCGAAGCATATTCCAGAAGATTATCCAGATCCCGCAGCGCTGGCTGCGGTGGAGACGGAGCTGAAATCCTATCCGCCGCTGGTGTTTGCCGGTGAGGCGCGCTCGCTCAAGGCCCGGCTGGCTGATGTGTCTCGGGGCGAAGCCTTCCTCCTGCAGGGCGGCGACTGCGCGGAAAGCTTCAAGGAATTCCATCCCGACAATATCCGCGATACCTTTCGCGTTCTGTTGCAGATGGCGGTGGCGCTGACCTTCGGGGCATCCATGCCTGTGGTGAAGGTGGGCCGTATTGCCGGGCAGTTCGGCAAGCCGCGGTCTTCGCCGGTTGAGACGCGAGACGGCGTCACACTGCCCAGTTATCGCGGTGACAATATCAACGCGATGGACTTCACGCCCGAGGCTCGGATTCCCGATCCCCAGCGTTTGTTGCGCGGCTACGGCCAGTCCGCCGCCACGCTCAACCTGATCCGGGCGCTCGCCAAGGGCGGCTATGCCGATCTGCGCAACGTGCATCGGTGGATGCTCGATTTCGTCGGCGGCGCACCGCAGGCAGAAAAATACGAGGTGCTGGCCGACAAGATTTCCGAGGCGATGGCCTTCATGGACGCCTGCGGCATCACGGCGGGCAGTTCGAAGGCCATGTCGGAAGTGGAGTTCTACACCAGCCATGAGGGCCTGCTTCTCGGCTTTGAGCAGGCGATGACACGCAAGGATTCGACCAGCGGTGACTGGTACGACACCTCGGCGCACATGATCTGGATCGGCGACCGGACCCGCCAGCCCGACGGAGCCCATGTGGAATTCTGTCGCGGTATCCGCAATCCGATTGGCATCAAATGTGGCCCGACGCTGGAGCCTGATGACCTGATGGAGCTCCTCGATATTCTCAGCCCCGACAATGAGGCTGGCCGCATCGTGCTGATCTCCCGCTTCGGGGCCAACAAGGTGGGCGAGGGCCTGCCCCGTCTTCTGCGCCGGGTTCAGGCGGAAGGCCGGAATGTCGTCTGGTCATCGGATCCGATGCACGGCAACACCACCACGACCGAGACGGGCTACAAGACTCGCGGCTTTGACAATATTCTGTCCGAAGTGATGCAGTTCTTTGAAGTCTGCCGCGCTGAAGGCGCCTATCCGGGCGGTGTCCATTTCGAGATGACCGGCCAGGACGTGACCGAATGTGTCGGCGGTGGTCAGGCGATCACGGCAGAAGACCTGTCGAGCCGCTATCACACTCATTGCGACCCGCGTCTGAATGCCACCCAGGCGCTGGAACTGGCGTTCATTCTGGCGGACACGATGCACAAGGATCGTCGCGCCACGAACTGATCAGAGGAGGCAGGCAGATGTTCACACGGTACTTATCCGGCCTGTTCGTTTGCCTGCTCTCGCTGTGTGTATCCGGCGCGCAAGCCGCCCCGCCGGCCAATTTCCTTTATACAGGCGAAGAGCTTGACGAGCGGACGCTTGCATTGCTGGCGCGGCCGGATATTGACGGCATACAGATTATCTATAACTGGCGTGAGCTTGAGCCTGCCGAGGGGGAATTTGATTTCTCCGCCATCAGAGCAGATCTTGAGAGTGTTCAGACCCTCGACAAGAAGCTTTTCATTCAGCTTCAGGATCGGTTTTTCTCCAGTCAATGGCGGCCAATCCCGCAATATATCCTGACAGAGCCCGACTATGCCGGTGGCCTGGTGCCCCAGATTGACAATCCCGGGGAGGGCGTGCCGCAGCAGCAGGGTTGGGTGACGATACAGTGGAACCCCTTTGTCCGCGCGCGCTTTCAGAACCTCATCATCGCGCTGGCCGACGAATTTGATGGTGATATCTACGGCATCAATCTGCCCGAATCAGCAATCGATATCGATCAGGAGGCGGATGAGACCGGTTTTTCCTGTGACCGCTACTATCGGGCGACACTTGAAAATGTCCGCGTGGCCAGTACTGCCTTCAGGACCTCTCATGTCGTGCAGTACGTGAATTTCTGGCCCTGCGAATGGAACAACGACCAAGGCTATATGCAGGACATTTTCGAGGACGCGGTGGCACAGGGCTATGGCCTTGGGGGACCGGACATCGTGCCCTATCGCCGTGGGCAGATGAAGAACGCCTATCCCTTTTTCAACAAGCACCGCGAAGAGCTCGATCTGGTAGCCATGGCGGTGCAGGAGCCGACGCTCACCTATACCAATCCCGAAACGGGGGCGCAGTTCGAGCGTGAGGACTTTGTCGATTTTGCCCAGAACTATCTTGGCGTCGATGTCATCTTCTGGACGGTTGAGGCACCGTGGCTGACGGACTAGGCACGTAATCCTGCGTAACCTCCTGTGATGTGCGCTGCAGCAAAGCTAGGCTAGAAAGCCCTCATGACAAAGAATTTGAAAGCCGGTGTGGCCGGCGCCGGCGTTTTTGGCGGCTACCACGCAAACAAATATATCGAAGTCGATGGTGCTGATCTGGTTGCCATTTTTGATGTCGACCCTGTCCGCGCCGATGCTGCCACGAAGGATCGCCCCGCGACAGCCTATAGCGACTTTGGCCTGTTCCTCAGCCAGATCGACGTTCTGACCATCGCAACGCCTGCATCGACCCACGGTGACCTTGCGCTGCAAGCGATTGAAGCGGGCAAGTCGGTTCTTGTGGAAAAGCCGATCGCTATGGAGCTCGCACTGGCCAATCGGTTGATCGCGGCGGCGGAAAAGCACAATGTGACGCTGCAGGTGGGGCATCAGGAACGGTATGTGGCCGAGGCGCTTGGGCTCTTGTCGCGCGGTACACCGCAATCGCTGCGTTCTCGCCGCCTGAACAAGTTCTCAGGCCGCGCGATGGACGTCTCTGTCGTCTTTGATCTGATGATCCACGACCTTGATCTTCTGGCCCAGGTGACGCCGCTCGACGGTGTGGTCATCGACCGCATTGATGCGCGGTTTGAACATGGCGACAAGGCGGATTATGTCGATGTTGATCTTCGCTTTGCTTCCGGTCTGACCGCAACGCTGTCAGCATCACGGATGGAGGAAACGCCGATCCGTGACCTTCTTCTGAATTATGAAGAGGGCGAGATCGGCGTGAATTTTCTGGCGCGCGAAACGACGAATACGACGCAGACGCCGTTGCCGTTCCAGTTCAGTGACGACGAAAAGCCACCGGCGCTGATCGACCCGCTGCGTTACGGGACGCAGTGTTTCGTGAACGCGGTCAAAGCGGGCACTGTGCCGCCCGTGACGGGAGCGGATGGACGCAATGCGTTGATGCTGGCACTGATGATTGAAGAGGCCGCGATGGCCCAAGGAGACAAGTCATGAACGGCGTAGCCAACCTCGCTCTCGAACGGGAATCCCGCGTAGGCACCATCGCCTTCATTGACCTGAAGGCGCAGCAGAAAGTCATTCGTGAGAAGGTCGAAAAGCGTCTTCTGGCTGTTCTGGACCATGGCCGATATATTGGCGGGCCGGAGATCGAAGAGCTCGAAACTACGTTGGCGGAGAAAGTGGGCGTCAAGCACTGTATTGCCTGCTCATCCGGCACCGATGCGCTGATCATTCCGATGATGGGCCTTGGTCTGGAGAAAACCGACGCGGTCTTCATTCCCGCCTTCACCTATAACGCCACGGCCAACGCCGTCATTGTCGCCGGCGGTACACCGATTTTTGTCGATATCGACCCCGAAACCCTGAACATGTCGCCGGCGGACCTCACCACCAGAATTGATCAGGCCAAGGCGGCTGGCATGCGGCCGCGCGCGGTCTGCCCTGTAGACCTCTTTGGTTTGCCTGCTGACTATCTGGCGATCGGCCAGATTGCAGCCAAGGAGGGCATGGTCCTGTTCAGTGACGGGGCCCAGAGCTTTGGCGGACGCCAGAATGGTCGTTGGGTTGGGGCCTTGGCGCCGGTAACCGGCACCAGCTTCTTTCCCGGCAAGGCCCTGGGCGCCTATGGCGATGCGGGCGCAACGTTTACAGATGACGAAAACATGGCGGAAATCTGCCAGTCCATCCGCTGGCATGGCACGGATGAAAAGCGCGCGCAGTCCGTCCGTGTCGGTATCAATGGCCGGATGAGCACGTTCCAGGCGGCGGTGCTGTTGGAGAAAAACGCCATTTTCTGGGATGAGCTGGAGCAGCGCAAGCGGGTTGCAGCCATCTATGATGAACGGCTGGCGGGTCTTGCGGATCCCCAGCACGTGCCTGCTGGCAGTGAACACGGCTATGGCTATTACACCGTTCAGGTCGAAAACCGCGACGCCGTTCGGGAAAAAATGGGCGTCGCCGGTGTGCCGACGGCTGTCTATTACATGACGCCGCTGCATCATATGCCAGCCTTTTCTAGCTACGCGCCAGAAGGGGGGATGCCGGTCTCCGAGGCGGCCACATCGCGTGTCCTGTCACTGCCGATGCACCCCTACCTGACTGACGAGCAGGCGCATTTTGTCTGTGATGTGTTCGCCGCCGCGGTGAAAGAGGCTTAGCGCAGCATGGACCGTCTGCGGATCGCACTTGCCCAGCTTAATCCGGTCGTCGGCGATATCGCTGGCAATCTGGCCAGGATCAGTGCGGCCCGCGATGAGGCAGCTCGTCTGGGGGCGGATCTTGTCGTCTGCCCTGAGCTGATTGTGTCTGGTTATCCGCCGGAGGATCTGGTCCTCCGACCGGCCTATGTTACAGCCTGTCAGGCCGCCGTGGAGAAATTCGCAAAGTCGACGGCGAACGGACCGGCTGTTCTGATCGGTTCGCCATGGCCGAGCGATGATCAGTTCGACGTCAGACCCTACAACGCGTCTATTCTGTGCGCGGACGGAACAGTCGCTGGCATCGAGTACAAGGCCTGCCTCCCCAACTATGGTGTGTTTGACGAGCCCCGAACGTTTCGTCCCGGTCCGGGGGCCAAACCTGTGATGTTCAAGGGCATCAGTCTCGGCCTCCTGATCTGTGAGGACATGTGGTATCCCGGTCCGGCGGCTGCTCTGGCCGAGGCGGGCGCTGAAATCTTTATCGTTCCCCACGGCTCACCGTTTCGGGAAACGGCGGCGGCTGAACGTCTTGCTCAGGCAGAAGCACGGGTGGCCGAACACGACCGTCCCCTGATCTTTGTGAATCAGGTGGGGGGGCAGGATGAGCTTGTCTTCGATGGCGGCGCATTCTGCATCTCGCCCGGCGGTGGACGTCATCAGGCCCCCCGTTTCGAAGACGGCGTCTATCTGACGGAATGGTCCATGGTCGGTGGTCACTGGACCTGTACCGATGGACCGCAGGCGGAGTGGCCTGAGCATCATGAAAAGCTTTACCGGGCACTGGTGCTCGGCACTCGCGATTATGTGCAAAAGAGCGGCTTTCAGAAGATCGTGCTTGGTCTGTCCGGCGGGATCGACAGCGCCATGGTGGCGGCGATTGCGGTTGATGCGCTGGGGTCCGAAAATGTTCACTGCGTCATGCTGCCATCACGCTATACGAGCGGGGACAGCCTCGAGGATGCTGCGATCTGCGCGAACAGGCTGGACGTGAAATATGACACGGTCGGTATTGAGCGGGGCGTAGCGGCGCTTGATGAGATGATGGCGGATATGTTCCGTGGCCGGGACAGTGACGTCACGGAAGAAAACATTCAGTCGCGCCTGCGCGGTGTCGTGCTCATGGCGGTGTCCAATAAATTCGGGTCGATGGTTCTGACCACCGGGAATAAGTCCGAGATGGCGGTCGGCTACGCAACCCTCTACGGTGACATGAATGGCGGCTATAATCCGCTTAAAGATGTTTACAAGACCACTGTTTTCGAACTCGCCCGATGGCGCAACGCGCATCGGCCGGAAGGTCTGCTAGGACCGAAGGGAGAGGTTATTCCTCCACGGATTATTGAAAAGCCCCCATCGGCCGAGTTGCGCGAAGATCAGAAGGATGAGGACAGCCTGCCGTCCTATGAGGTGCTGGACGATATTCTGCACGGGCTGATCGAAAAGGAAGAGGGCGCCGATGTGATCGCAGCGCGCGGCCACGATCTTGCGCTTGTTCTCAAGATCCAGCGCCTTTTGTATCTTGCGGAATACAAACGTCGTCAGGCGCCGCCAGGCCCGAAGGTTTCGACCAAAAACTTCGGGCGCGATCGGCGATACCCGATCGTCAATCGGTGGCGCGACCCCGATTGAGCCCCATGTTACCTTTTGTGAGTTGGGATCGAATATCCTGATACGCTAAAAGGAACGCCATCATGATCCACAAAACACTTCTCGCCTTCATCGCTGCGCTGTTTATCACGGCACCTGCCGCCGCAATGGCCGCGAAGCCCCCGATCTATACGGGCGTGCTGTCGAACGTTGCATTGGGTGAGTATGATGCCGTGTCCTTCTTTGACGGCGCGCCGAAAAAGGGTTCCGCAAGTTTCAAGAGCACGTGGAACGGTGCAGACTGGTATTTCGTGTCGGCGGCCAACAAGGCCCGCTTTGACGCAGACCCCCAAGCCTTTGCACCCCAATATGGCGGATACTGTGCCTGGGCCGTGGGGCAGGGCTATTTGGCCAAAGGCGACCCGCGTTACTCCACCATTGTTGCGGGCAAGCTCTATCTGAACTTCAATGACGATGTGCTGTCAAAGTGGAAGGACGATATTCCGGGCAATATCCGCGCAGCGGACGCGAACTGGCCGGACGTTCTGGACAGGTAAGAGAGAGGGCGTGTTGAGGGCATCTGGTCGGAGTGGCCGGATTTGAACCGACGACCCCTTGACCCCCAGTCAAGTGCGCTACCAGGCTGCGCTACACTCCGACGCCAGACGCCGCCCCGGCTTATGGGTGTCCATCCGGGGCAGGGGCGGGCTATAGCAGCGGCGGGCGGCGGTCAGCAACCTTTTCCTTTGCCCGCCAAGGCGGAAAATCACCGATCTTCCGCTGCGTAATCCGAATAAAAGGCGTCGAGCGCTGGCTTGATCCGCCGCGCAAGCAGCCGTGCCCCTTCATGGGTCAAATGGTTATTGTCGCGATAGACCATCTGGCCGTCCATACGCGCGCGGCAATAGGCTTCGCCCGGTGGACAGAAGATCGGTGCCATGTCGGCGAAGGTGACGAGCGGCCGGGTCGACAGGGATTTGAACAGCGCCTGTGCATGGGCCAGCCGATCCAGAGACTGCATTGCCGTATAATATGGGGTGCACGGCTTGGAATTGCCCCACCGGATGCGGGTCTCACAGCGCCAGAAATCATCGCCATGCTCCGGCACCTGACCCATGATCAGAACAGGGATACCTTGCGCCGTCAGGCTCTCGATCCAGCGGGTGAGGGAGGCGTCAAAAACAGCGCGCGCATTCTCGACGGTCTGGAACTCCTCGGCCGTCTGGCCCGGCCACGCCGCATAGCGACGGGTGTGCAGGAAGGCGCGTTCCCGATCCGTGAAGCGGGTTTCTGTATAGTTGGCCCACCGCGATGCAAGAACCACGGCATCAAAATCAGGCGCGATGGCTTCAATCTGCTCGCCATAGGTCTGGCAATAGCCCTCAACCCCGCGCGAGCCGACAATCGTGGCGCCCGGCAGCGGGGCACAGCTGGCGCCGACATTGACGATTTCAGTGTCGTGATAGAGCGCAAAATCGGAGAGCAGCGTAAGGTAATGACCCGCATGGCTGTCGCCCACCAACAGAATACGGAAGGTCGGGTTTTCCGTTTGGCCCAGCGTTGTCGGATCAGGTTGCGGTTGAGCTTCGACGAAGACCTGACGGGCTTCGGGTGACAGGCGCCACGGCCATCCCTGATTGGCCCAGATGGACGCTGAGATGAAGATGAGGGGTGCCGCAAAGGCAACACAGACCAGGCCAAAGGCGGGCGCACTGAGCGGCTTTTTTACGCCGTCCGCACGCGGATGACGGAACGGCGTCTCCACGAAGCGATACATCAGCTCGGCCAGCACTAGCATGAGAAGACCCAGACCCACCTGTTCGGCAGGGCCGATCAAATCTCCGCCGAACGCATAGGGCCAGAAGACCACGACGGGCCAGTGAACGAGGTACAGGGAATAGCTGATCTGCCCGATACGAACCATGACGGGGTTATTGATGATCTTGCCCACATAGCGGGCCTGACCAGCATAGATCGCCATGGCTGCACCGATGCAGGGCACGAGCGCGTTGGTCATTGGCCATTTCGTGAATTCATCAAAGGCGAACAGGGCATAGCCCATCAGCAGGAGGCCGACAGCCAGGATGATTTCCTTCAGCCAATTCGCAAGCGGGCGGGTATCGCAGACCCAGACCAGAAGCGCGCCGATGCCAAATTCAAAGACGCGGAAGGGCAGCAGAAAGAAGAGCGCCGACCCCTTATCCGCGAAAACCTCGTTCAGGCCCAGGCTGACAAGGCTACCTGCCAGAACAAGGCCAATGACGACTCGCTGGCGAAAATGCGTCAGCAGGAAAACGAAGATGGCGGGCCAGATGAAATAGAACTGCTCTTCAACGCCAAGAGACCAGGTGTGCAGAAGGGGCTTGAGCGCCGAGGCGGCATCGAAATAACCCTTCTCGGTCCAGAAGAAGATGTTCGAGACGGAAAACAGCGCGGACAAGGATGATCCGCCCACACGTTCAAGGTCCGTGGGCGCATAAAGCAGCACGCCGAGCAGGAGCGTGACGGCCACCGTCACCACCATGGCCGGGAACAGCCGCCGCGAGCGTTTGATATAGAAACTGCCGAAGCTGAAGCGCTCCTCGACAACGGCATCACGGATCAGTCGCGTGATCAGGAATCCACTGATGACGAAGAAAATATCGACACCGATAAACCCGCCGCTGAAACTGGTCAGCCCAAGGTGAAAAAGCACAACCGCGCCGACAGCGAGAGCGCGCAGCCCGTCAATGTCGGGGCGATAGCCAAGGCGGCGAACGGGCTGGGTGGTCGACTGTACAGGCGATGTCATCGAGTGGGGCGGCTCGCAATCAGGCTTCTGTCGGCGGTAGGCCGGTATCGAACTCGCTCTAGACCGGGAACACCCGGCCTGCCAACGCCAGTCCAATAAAATGAACCCTAACGCATTATTCTGAACGAAGCCTGACCACTTCTGCGCGAACGTCATGAAGCTGGGTCAGAATGGAGCGTAACTGCTCGGTGGAGATCGTCACCTCGTCGGTGCTGGAACCGGGTGGCTGATTGACGGCGCTGACGGCGTCTTCGGGCGTCATGCCGCTCCTGACGTGGCGCCCGATATCAGAGACAAAGCCTGCCCCTTGGTCCTTGAAAATCTTCTGGACGCCTTTGGTCGTGTATCGCTCTCCGTGCAGGAGCGCTTTGACGCCGCAGATCAATTCCAGGTCCTGCACACGATAATAACGTCGCCCGCCAGCCCGCCGCATCGGACGGATCGCGCCAAAGGTTTCTTCCCAATGACGCAGCACATGTTGAGGCAGGTCGAGTTCTTCTGCGGCCTCAGAAATGGTCCGAAAGGCGTCTGAAGCTTTCTGGGCCATTAGCTGGCCGATGCAGTATTCCCGCGCATGCTCTCGTTGATCCGTTCCTTGAGCACATGGGACGCACGAAAGGTCAACACGCGGCGGGGCGTAATGGCGACTTCTTCACCGGTCTTCGGATTACGGCCAATCCGCTCGTTCTTGGAGCGGACCTGAAAAGTGCCGAACGAACTCAGCTTGACCGTTTCACCCTGTTCGAGACGCTGGGCGATCGTGTTCAGGACGCTTTCCACCAGCTGCCCTGATTCATGGCGGGACAGTCCCACAGCCTGATAGACAGCGTCGGTCAGGTCGGCTCGTGTTCTTGTCTTTGCCATGTGCGTCTCCATAAAGAGGTCAAGTTTGGCCTCTGGTATCATTAACGTCAACGTTTCTGCTGTGTTTCAGTGGCTTAGAAGCGGAAAAGTGCGGCGCCCCAGGTCAGGCCGCCCCCCATGCCCTCAATCATGATCAGGTCGCCCTTCTTGATCCGCCCATCATCGCGGGCGGTGTGGAAGGCGAGGGGAATGGATGCGGCGGAGGTGTTGCCGTGCTGGCCGATCGTGGCGACCACCTTGTCGCCGTCAATGCCGAGCTTGCGAACGACGCCGCCGATGATCCGCTGATTGGCCTGGTGGGGCACGAACCAGTCGACCTCAGATAGCGCAATGTCGGCAATCTTGGCGGTTTCCACCATGGCCCCGGAGATGCGATCCACGGCCTCGCGGAAGACCTTGTTGCCCTCCATCTTGACGTGCCCGGCCTTGCCGGTCGTTGAGACGCCACCATCGGTGTACAGAAGATCAACCATTGACCCGTCGCAGCGAAGATGGCTGGCCTTAATCGTCCGATCACCTGCTTCTTCCACGGTCTTGCGGGTCATGACGAAGGCACCAGCGCCGTCCCCGAACAGGACGCAGGTCCGCCGGTCTTCCCAGTCAAGGATGCGTGAGAACGTCTCGGCGCCGATAATCACGGCGGTCTTGTTCTGACCACTGATCAGAAACTTCTCCGCGATCGACAGAGCATAGACAAAGCCCGTGCAGACGGCGTTGACGTCGAAGGCCGCGCCCTGCTTGACCCCCAGCTTGGCCTGCACGATGGCGGCGGTGGCCGGGAAGGTGAGGTCGGGGGTCGCGGTTGCGACGATGATCAGGTCAATATCGCCCGATTCAAGGCCGGCATCGGCAATCGCATTGCGGGCGGCTTCTGCCGCCAGATCTGACGTATATTGACCTTCCGCAGCGACGTAGCGCTGTCGGATTCCGGTCCGTTCGGTAATCCATTCGTCACTCGTATCGACTGTCTTTGACAGCTCTTCATTGGTGACAGCGTGGGCGGGCAGGGCAATGCCGCTACCAACAATGGCAGCGGTGAAGGGCATCTGGGAACTCATTCAGCAACAGCCGACAGAGCGGCCTCCTCACGGGCAACACGCTCTGCGGTGCGGGTTTCGACTTCATCAACGGTCCGGGCGATTTCGTCCTGAAACGGATGTTTTGCCAGATTTTCGGCGACCCTGATCGCTGAACACATACCTTCAGCATCCGCACTGCCATGGCTCTTGATCACGATGCCGTTCAGGCCGAGCAGGGGCGCGCCGTTGAAATTCGACGCGTTCATCCGGGCCCGCAGTTTTTTCAGTGATCCCATCAGGAGAAGCGCGCCGAGCTTGGACAGAAGGTTTTCGGTCAGTGATTCCTTCAGCCACGTGCCCATCTGACGCGCAGTGCCTTCTGCGGTTTTCAGGGCAATATTGCCGGTAAAGCCGTCGGTCACGATGACATCGACGACACCCTTGCCGATATCGTCGCCTTCGACAAAGCCGCGGAAGTTCATGCCGGTCTCGGCTTCGCGCAGGGTGGTGGCGGCGAGCCGGATCAACTCGTGCCCCTTCTGCTCCTCAGCACCGACATTCAGCAGGCCAACTTTCGGCTTCGCCTCGCCGGTGAGGGCGCGGAAATAGGCCTCGCCCATGATCGCAAACTGCACCAGCTGCTTGGCATTGACCTCGACATTCGCGCCGACATCCAGGACGACGGACCGGCCGGTACGCGTGGGCCAGACCGCCGTGATCGCCGGGCGATCTACACCCTCGATCATGCGCAGCTGCAATTTCGACATGGCCATCAGCGCGCCGGTATTGCCAGCGGAAATCACCGCATCGGCCTCGCGGGCTTTCACGGCTGCGATTGCCGACCACATGCTGGAATTCCGGCCACGGCGCAGGGCGCCTGTCGGCTTGTCGTCCATGGTGATGATGTCGTCGGCATGAACGATCGAAACAGCGCCGAGCGCCTGACCCTTGGCCTCGACCAGAGGTTTCAGATCGTCCTCACGGCCATGCAGGATCACATGAGCATCCACCCCCGACCGCCGGGCCAGCGCCAGCCCATCAACCACAGCCGTGACGCCGCCATCGCCACTCATGGCATCGATGGCCAAACGAACCGCAGGTCGGTTGTCGCTGGAAGGGTCGGTCATAATCAGGCTTCTTTCCGCATATCCGCGCGGGGGGCTCATAACGTGCTTGGGCAGCAGCGCCCATCCCTCACCTTAGGACGAAGGGGAGTTCGTGGCAAAATATTACCCGTTTTGCCATGAACAATTGGCCATGCATTACGCAGGCAGGATCGGGTCTTCGATCATCTTGGCTGAGCGCAGCCAGAAATCCTCGTCAAAGCCGGGAATTTCGAGGTTGGAGATGAACTGCTTGGCGGCTGCGTCCCATGAGAATTTCATGGCGTGGGCACGGCAGGCGGCGGGATCGCGTTCTTCCAGGGCTGTCATGCAGGCAACTTTGAGATCCTCATCAAGGCAGCCGGCACCCTTCGGCGCGTGCTCCATGATCTCAAGCGGACCGCGCACGGGATAGGCCGCCACCGGGACACCGCAGGCCAGGGCCTCGACATTGACGAGCCCGAACGTGTCGGTGCGGGAGGGGAAGACGAATACGTCCGAGGCGCTGTACCGCTTGGCCAGTTCGTCGCCATAGTGCTTCCCGTCGAAAACGACCTTGGGATATTTCTTCTTCAGCTCCGCTTCCTGCGGTCCGGCGCCCACAATGACCTTTGTCCCGGGCAGATCGAGGTCGAGGAAGTCTTCAAGTGTCTTCTCAACCGCAATCCGGCCGACATAGGTGAAGATCGGCTTGGGCAGGTGGTCATAGACGTCGGACTCGATGACCCGGAACTGCTCGGTGTCAACGCCCCGTTCCCACAGGCGAAGATTGTTGAAGCCGCGGCCGCGCAATTCTTCCATCAGGCCCGGCGTAGCCACCATCATGGCCTCGCCATGTTTGTGGAAATCGCGCAGCAGGGCGTAGCCCCACTCAATCGGGAATTTCCAGCGCTCATTGGTATATTCGGCAAACCGCGTGTGAAATGACGTGGTGTAAGGGTATTTCCGGCGACGGCAGAACCGGCGTGCAGCACGGCCGATCGGCCCTTCGGTCGCGATATGGATCGCGTCCGGTTTGAACTCGTTGATCATCGCCGCGACTTTCCGATTGGGGAATAGCGACAGGCGGATCTCCGGATAGGACGGCATGGGGACGGACTTGAAGTCCTGCGGGGTGATGTACATCACCTCATTGCCGAATTTGGTCAGGATGCGTCCGAGGGTGTCGAGGGTGGTCACCACGCCGTTCAATTGCGGTTTCCAGGCGTCAGTCGCGATGACGATCTTCAATCCCGATTGCGCGTTGGGCATCGGGAACTTCTGGCGAGGCCCCGTCAGGCGCCGAACTTTGCCGCCAATGGCTTTGATACGTCCGGATCGCGGTGGGGAAGGGGGGGTGTCTGTCATGAAGCACCATCTAAGGGAGATCAGCCAGCGCGACAATCACTTCTGGGCGCCGCGGCCATGTCCGTTCATCATTAAAGCAGCCAGTAGCATGCAAAAAATGTTTGCGATATCATCATATTATTAGGTGATAGATGTTTCTGAGAACGTTTTCATGCAAATTTGACGCTAAAAAGGAGCGAGTTTTGGCGGAATTATGCTTTTTGTACTGCAGCGCACAAAAGTGGTTGCGCTCGAGACTAAGGGAGGCTTATTATATATTCAGCGACTGAGGTCGCTTTGCCCTTCTGGGCGTTTCCTCCCTAAGACTTGCCGCGGCCTTGCGCCGCGGCCTTTTTTTTGCGCCACATTTGCAGCGGCGCATGGTGGTCTCAACAAAGGGAAATCGGCACTATTCGGCCGCTGATTGCTCCAGCGGGCTGGCGGCGTCAATTACTTTGACAGCAGCGCTCTTGAGCCGATCGCGCAGCGTGTCAAACCGTGCGGGGCGCGGGCGCACCTGGGCTTCGTGCATGTAGAGGCTTCGGTTCAGTTCGATCTGGAGAACATGAACGCTTGCGGCAGGCTGACCATAGAGCGATGTGACGTGCCCACCGGCATAGGGGGCATTGCGAGAGACTGTCAGACCTTCATCGGCCAGCGCCTGCTGCCATGCATTGACCATGGTCGGGCCACAGGACATGCCATACCGATCCCCCAACACGACATTTGGCAGGTTCTGGCCGCCACCGACCGATGCCGAGGGCATGGAGTGCCAGTCAATGACGAAGGCCACGCCGAACCGTGTGCGACATTCCTCGATCAGGGCCTGAAGCGCTTCGTGATAGGGCCGATAGCACCAGCGCAATCGCTGGTGGGCTTCGCTGGCGGGCAGGCGTTTGGCATAGATCGGACGACCTTCCGCCGCCAGTCGCGGGATGACGCCAAAGCCTGCCATGACGCGGTTTGACTTGATCTCCGCACCTTCGCTCGGGGAGGTCGTGAACATCTGCGGATCGATCTCGCGCTCATGGCGGTTCACATCAACGAAGACGCGCGGAAAGCGGGCGGTCAGAACCGGCACGCCGAGGCTGTTCACGTCACTGAGTAGTTCATCCACATAGGCATCTTCCGACCGGCGAAGATCGGGCAGGTGCAGAATCGAATCGTCGAGGAAACGCTCGGGATAATCGCGGCCGGCATGGGGGCAGGCGAAGATATACGGGCTGCGCCACGCGGCAGGTCGAACGACCGTATGGCCCGGAAAGGCCGCTTTCACGATTTTTGCGACCACATGCCTCTCCACGTCTCGATCGATATGCTGTCACAAATTCGCCGGCGGGGGCAGGCCGAAAACGCAGCGGCCAAATACATTTCCTGTCTACCACCCGATCCGTGAATGCATTAAGCTGACTTTAAGGTCGTTTGGGTTATGGCTAAAGCCTGTATTTAGTTTCTATCGAGGCAGAGACACATGGCGGCAATTTTGCTGGCGGAAGACGATGACAGCATGCGTGGCTTCTTGAAGAAGGCACTGGAAAAAGCTGGTCATGTGGTGGTCGATTCGGCCCAGGGTGATGAAGCCCTGAACGAACTCCAGCTGCGTGAGTTCGACCTGTTGCTGACAGATATTGTCATGCCGGTCATGGACGGGATCGAGCTGGCGCGACGGGCGACAGATATCGACCCGCATATGAAGATCATGTTCATCACCGGCTTTGCGGCCGTTGCCCTGAATCCGGCCAACCAGGCCCCGCGTGATGCGAAGGTGCTGTCCAAGCCTTTCCACCTGCGTGATCTGGTGGACGAAGTCGACCGGATGCTCGCCGCCGCGTGAGTTGAGGTCAGATCACTGAATAGAAAGCCGACGGTCATCGTCGGCTTTTTTTATGTCAGTAATAGAGCCGATAGCGCCTGCGATCCTCTTCGCTCACGCGATGGCCAAATCTCTTGAACCACATCCAGCGGGCTTCCTGGACCTGCCAATAGGCGTCTTCCGCCGCGTCATAGGCGATGGCGCATTGCCGAGCCGTCTCGATTTCTATGGGCGCAGGTATCGGCGCGCCGAATATCTCGAAGTTTTTGGGGTTGAGATCACGTGACGTCTTGGGATGGATCAGTAGATCGGGTGGCGGCGGGAACGGATACGTCCAATCGTCATAGGACACAGGGATCTGCTGGTATTCAGACTCGTCGATGTAGAAGTAGTTGGCCCGCATGAACGGCGGAATTGTCTGTTGCATCTGCGCCATGGTGGGGGTGCTGTAGGGAATCAGGACTGATTTCAATGCCAGCAGCGACCAGAAACTGATGGCGAGAATGGCAAACAGCAACAGCGCGACGAGGGCGTTCGTCCAGTTGCGGACGCGGCAGGTGGAGATACCCCACCACAGAACCAATCCCACCAGCGCGTAGCCCGTCATGTGAATGAGGCTGACATGGCTGTGCCAGCCCGAAACCCAGGTAAACGCCAGCCGACAGGCCGGCATCGATGATAGGGAGAATAGCCAGAGACAGGTATTCAGGGCCGCGAAAATGAGCACGCTGATCATCAGCGGCCAGTCGACTGGATTCGCACCCTGCTTCGCCAGGACAAAGGCCCGTCTGAGCATTCCTGTGATCTCCCACCTCGCCCGGGGCCAGCGTGGCATTGGACGTCAGCGCTGGCAATTGATCGGCCTCAGAAATCGCCGGGCGCGACCTGGGCACAGACGATGCCTTCCTCGCGCCACATGGCGACCACCTTGTCCCGGTCATCGAAGATGATGTCGGGACGCTGATCACACGCGCGCAGCCAGCCGCGTTTCAGGACGTCGTCGGGCGTGGTATCGCCGTCGCGGCGCATAGTCAGCGGGATGCTGCCAAGGCCCACATTCTCCAGCCACGCTTCGGTCTCCGCGCGCACAAGGTCGCTACGACCCGACCAGATTTCGACCCGGTACCCCGGAAGGCGACTGAGGGTTTGGGCAAGGCGAATGACGGGTTCATGCGGCTCATCGTCGACGCAGGCCCGAAAAAAGGCATTCCAGTCCCGCTTCTTGCCGGAGATCAGTGGACGGCGATGCTCCACCAGGGCGAGGGTACCGTCGAGGTCAAAGACAACAAACATGGCCCCATTCTAGGTTTGACCCTGCCGGTTTTACCAGCGTCAGTTTTGCTTGAATTTGCGTTCGCGATCGGGTACTCGCGCCTCTCTCCGGGCGCATAGCTCAGTGGTAGAGCACTGCCTTCACACGGCAGGGGTCCGTGGTTCGAACCCACGTGCGCCCACCACGATCTTGATCGTGGTCCACCCGGTCGGACATCCCACAGCACCGCTGCAATTTATACGACAAATCCTCGTTTTGAGCTGGCGTCCTCCAAGGCGCGCCGCTGCATTTTTCGACGTTTTTACAGGCTGAGTTCACCGCCAATAAACGACTGCCACGGTAAGACACTCTTGACCTTAACTGCGGCGTTGGACTTGAAATGCACGAAGAACGCATGGGCCAGAATTACCAGCAATTTGCTGAGACCTTTCTCAGGCATGCGCCCTCTGCCATCGCGATGTTTGACCGTGATATGCGATATCTCGTCGTCACGGATCAGTGGATGGCCGACTATCGGCTGTCCGATCACGATCTGATCGGCCGCTCTCACTACGAGATTTTTCCTGAAATTCCAGACGACTGGAAGGAGATGCACCAGCGGACGCTGAGCGGGGAAACGCTGTCGTCGGAGGCAGACCCCTTCCTGCGCGCGGACGGTACCCTCGACTGGGTCAAATGGCGCAACGTCCCGTGGTACGCCGCGGACGGGCAGGTCGGCGGTATCATCATGTTCACCGAGGTGGTGAGCGACCAGATGTTGATGCGCCGAGCGATAGAAAGCGCGGTCGACGGTATCGCGACCATTGGTCTGGATGGCCAGTTCCAGGCGGTGAATGACAACTGCACCCAGATGTTCCTCACTGAGAAAAGCACGATGCTTGGCCACGCCCTGGAAGGTTGTGTGCACACCGACTATCGTGACAGCTATGTTTCCCTGCTGGAGCAGGCGAGGGACGAGGGCCGGGCCGTCGGCGAATTGCGCATGGTGCGCCACGACGAAACCGCGTTCTATGCCCGGGTGACACTCGTCGCCAACTTCACACGCGATGGGTCGCCCACGACGTATTACTGCTTCTTGCAGGATATCTCTGATCGCCGTCAGAAGGAAGATGACCTCAAGGCCAAGTCAGACCTGCTGGAACTGACCCAGAATTACGCCGGCATCGGTCACTGGTTCGTCGATACAACAGACAACAGCCTCTTCTGGTCAGACGAAGTGTTTCGCCTGCACGGCGTTGATCCTGCTGAGGGGGCGCCGCCCCTGGCGGACGCGATCAATTTCTATCACGAGGACGATCGGGCCGTGGTCACGGAGGCCGTCGAACGGTGCGTCAGCGAGCTGACGTCATTCGAGTTTGAACGCCGGATCGTCTCGCGCCAGGGGCGGGTCCGTTGGGTTTACTCCCGCGGCGAATGCCGTCTGGATGAGAAGGGTCAACTGGTCGGCATCTTTGGCATCTTCCAGGATATCACCGAACGCCGACGCGTTGATATCAAGGTGCGCGAGATCAAGGAGCACTATGAACTGGCAACGCGCAGCGCAGGCGTCGGTGTGTGGCAGACCTATCCCGACACGAGACGAACCATCTGGTCACCGCTCATTCGGCAACTCCTTGCGCCAGAATCCTGTGAGAAAAGTGACCTTGACGGTCTTGTCCGTGAACGCATCGATCCGCGTGATCGGGCTATGGCGGAACGGATCCTGAAATCTGTCAGCGATACGGGCGGCAAGCGCACGGCGACCATCCGGATGCGCGGGGAAAACGGCAAACTCGTCCGGGTCCTGTTGCGCGGTGACGTTGTGAAACGGGCCGACGGCAGCATTGCGTCCATTGCCGGGTCATTTCTCGATGTCAGCGAAGAATCGTCCCGCAACGAAGTCCGGGAGATGGTCTGGGATATCCTGATCGATCCCACCGTTCCCTATGACCAGAAATTCAAGGCCGTGCTCACCCATTGCATTGATCATATGGGCATGGAGCAGGCGGCCATTATCCTCAAAACCGGGACAGGGCATGAAGTGCTCGCCTCTGTCAGTAACGTCAGTCACAAGACGATTGGGGCTGTCGGCGGCAAATTGCTGGCCGAGTCACTCGCTGCTCGGCGGCCCAAGGGAGCGCTGCTTGGCGTTGAGTCCCTGTCCACCGACTTTGATACACCGCCGGCCGCCGCCTATCTGTCTGTTCCCATCTATATCGATGCCAAGCCCCAGGGTGTTGTTGCCTTTCTGTCTGATAGCGCAATGCCAAAGACACTTGGCCGCGAAGACATCGAATTTGTTCGGGTGATCGCGAGCTGGTTCGGCTTCAAGATCAGCCGTCGTCAGCAATTGGCTCATCTTGAGCGCAGCGAGGAGCGCTTTGCCCTGGCCGCGCAGGGCTCTGCAGTTGGTATCTGGGACTGGGTCGACGTCAATGGCACGGCAGAGATCTGGTCCGACCAGTTCTATCGCCTGCTTGGCTATGAGCCGCACGCCATCACAGCATCGCTGCAGACATTCAAGAGCCTTCTGCACCCTGATGACCGCGATGCAACCTTCGCGGCGGTGCAGAACCATCTGAGAAACAAGGTGCCATTCCGTTGCGAATATCGTCTGCGCTGCAAGAGCGGCCTTTACCGGTGGTTCCTCGGTACAGGGCAGGCGGTCTGGGACGACGAGGGCAAGCCACGCCGCATGATCGGGTCGATCATGGATGTCCATGACCAGAAGCTCGCCCATCAGCTCAAAGATGAATTTGTCTCGACCGTTTCGCATGAGCTGCGCACGCCGCTGACATCGATTGTCGGCGCCATGGCGCTCGCCCGATCGGGCCGCCTCGGGGCGATTGATCCGGTCATGAACGATCTTTTGGGAATCGCCGCCAAGAATGGCGAGCGTCTGCTTCATCTCATTGATGATATCCTCGACATCGAGAAAATATCAGTGGGCGGTATGCGTTTTGAAATGGGCGAGGTCGAGATCGACCGCGTCATTGCGACTGCCGTCGAAAGCTCACAGTCCATGGCGGACAGTTCTGGTGTGCGCCTGCATGTCGATATGGGAGAAGAACCACCGCAGATTGAAGCGGACCCGGACCGACTCCATCAGCTGCTGACAAACCTCCTGTCGAACGCCATCAAATTCTCGCGGCCGGATACGGATATTCGTATTTCGCTGCGCGCGGAAGATGAGGCGGTCAGTGTCGATATCGTGGATCAGGGTTGCGGTATTCCCACCGCAGACATGGAGCGTATCTTCGAACGCTTTGTGCAGGGAAATTCGACCGACGCCCGTGGCGCGGAAGGCACGGGTCTTGGCCTGTCCATCTGCCGCGCCATTGCCCGCGGGCATCAGGGCGAGATTACCGTGCAAAGCCGTGTCGGCGTGGGCAGTACTTTCACTGTGACATTGCCGCGCCGACAGATGCTGGCAATTGGGGACAGCGTGTCGGTGCAGGAGGAACCCCGGGATACCGACATGCCGCGGATTCTTCATATCGAAGATGATCTGGACACCGCAGAACTGATGGCGGCGGTGATTGGCCCCGCCATTGAGGTTGTGAACGTCAGCTCCATCAGTCAGGCCAAGCACATGATCATGAATGCGGAGTTCCACATCGTTCTGCTCGACCTGGTGCTTGGTGAGGAGCGGGGTGAGGATTTCATCGACTTCCTCGCACGCAGGGAAAAATCACGGACAGAGGTCATCGTCTATTCCGTTGATGCCCACGGCATTCGCACCCTGCCGCAATTCGTCACCGGCCTGTTCCTGAAATCGGCCGTGCGGCCAGAAGAGGTGACGAAGGAACTTTATAATATTTTCCGGCGTAAAGGGTACGCCATGCCCACCATCAGGCTCAACGACGAGAGGATCGCTTCGTGAACGTGCTAAGAACCATCGTCTGCGTTGAAGATGATCCGGATATCCGGACGATCATTGAACTGTCTCTGTCCCATGTCGGTGGCTATGAGGTTCATATCTTTGAAGATGGCCCGACGGCGTTGCTTGAAATCGACAAGGTCAGTCCAGACCTTATCATTCTCGATGTCATGATGCCGGGCATGGATGGATTCGAAACGCTCAGCTATCTGCGGCGAATGTCAAAAACCGAGGAGACGCCCGTTATTTTCATGACGGCGAAGGCGCAAAAAAGAGAAATTCAGCGCTATATCTCGGCGGGGGCGATCGATGTGATCATCAAGCCATTCGACCCGATGACCCTGTCGGGAGAGGTCCAGCGCATCTTTGACCAGTGGCTTCTGGCGCCTGCCGTCCAGACGGTCGGCTAGTCCTTAATCCGTATCGCCATCATTGCGTCGATCAGACGTGTGATCATCTGGCCAACATTGTCCCGTGTCCCGTCGTTGAGCAGTTCACAGAGTGCGACTTCAGCGGCGCGGGCGTATCGGCTGACCAGCGTATAACCAAAGACTCCTGCGGAGCCGGCGAGCTTGTGGCAGACCCGCTCCAGCTCAGCGATGTCCGTCGGCGAGCCGCGGCCGTCTTCAATACGCTGCCAGCTATCCGTGATGTCATCCGCGCCAAGCCGCAGATTCGCCGCGTAGTGGGCGCGGATGTCGTGGGTGTCGACGGGCTTTTGCGGTTCTGCGATCATGCTCAAAGGCTAGGCGAAACCTGGTGGAAAGACCGTTAACGCCGGTCGGACCGGCGGCTCGGGCACGCCGGAGCCGTTCAGCCGACCTCATGTGCAGGGACGGATTTGTCCGCATCTAATTCAGTATACATTGGGAAGTGCAACGTCATGGTCGTTCCCATGCCTACCCGGCTTTGAACGGTGACATCCCCCTGGTGGGCCAACATAATTTCCTTACAGATCGCGAGCCCAAGACCCGTGCCGGAAATATTCTTGTCCGAATTATTCTCAAGCTGCATGAACCGCCCGAAAATGCGGTCGAGGTTGTTGGCCGGTATCCCCTGGCCATTGTCCTTGACGTCAATCAGGACCTGTCCGGGACGGGAATAGGCGGTCAGTTCAACCTGTCCGTCCACATCCGATGAAAACTTCACGGCGTTGGAAATGAGGTTGATGAGCACCTGAAAAACGCGGTCATGATCGCCGAAAATGACGAGATCCTCAGTTGGCGGGACGAGTTTGATTGTCGCCTCATGTTTCTGCGCAAAGGCCTGGTTCTGCTCGACGGCCTCCACCAGCAGGGGGGCAATGTCGAGTTTGCTGGTGCGCATCCCTTTGTGATCGGACGAGATTTTCTCGAGGTCCAGAATGTCGTTGATCAGGCGCAAAAGACGTTCGCTGCTCGTCTGGGTGATCCGTAGCAGATTGTCGACGGAGGCATCGACAACACCAATCTTGCCTGACCGGACAAGCTGGAGTGAGCCGAGGATCGAGGTCATCGGTGTGCGCAGTTCGTGGGACACGGTCGAAATGAATTGAGCCCGATTTTCTTCTTCCGTCTTGCGTTCATTGATATCCATCAGGGAGCCGATCATCCGGACCGCCGTTCCATTGGCGTCCCAGACCGCCTGACCCGTCCCGAGGAACCATCGATAACTGCCGTCTGCCATGCGTAGGCGATATTCCTGGTGGTATGGAGTCCGACCGACAAGATGCTGTTCCAACGCCTTCAGCGTCGCCTGAACGTCATCGGGATGGATCAGGTCAAAGAATGCTGAGCGGGTAGAGGCAATGACATCCCGGTCATAGCCCAAAAGCTGGTACAGACGATCGGACCAGATCTGCTCTTCTTCGCTGACATTGATCCAGTCCCAGATGCCGACACTGGACCCGGCCAGAGCGAGCGCAAACCGTTCTTCTTTCTCCGCAATGTCTTCGACATTTTTCTGCATGCCGATTTCATAACCAATCCAGCGGGCAATCAGATCGATCAGGGTCAGATCTTCCTGCGTAAACGGACGGTTGCGGACTTCGGGGCTCGAAAAATTGATCGTGCCATACTGCGCGCCGCGCACGAACAGGGGCGCACCAATATACGCTTCAAGGCCGAAGGACCGGTAACAGGGGTGCTCGCGAATTTCGCTTTCGCCAACATGGTGGAAGGCCAAAGGTCCTGTCGCCTGACAGACGTGGAAGCAGTAGGTGTTCGCGAAATCGAAGCGTTGGCCCGGCTGCAGGGAATCATCGGGTGTGATGGCGTGCAGGACGGAATAGGTGTCACCGCGTATCTTGCTGATGATGCCGACATGCAGACCATAATGCTCGTTCACGAGCGAGAGAATCCGCCGGCATTTCTCATTGAACTCAAGGCTGTTGTCGACCAGCACCGACCAGACGCGGTCTTTTGTATCTTGGGCGGCATGCTCGGCCGTGACGTTGCGGAATGATCCGGCGATCAGATGTTCATCAGGGAAGTCCGCATGCAGCAGGTCGATCATTGAGCCCTGAATTTCAAGTTTGATCCAGCTATCGTCCTCATGGCGTAGCCGGATCGTGACGCCGAAGGGACCGTCGGCCTCTTTGAGCTGCTGCTGGTAGGACAGCGCATCCTTCAGGTCTTCCCGGTGCACCCGGCGGATGAATTCATCACGGGTCAGAACGTAATCATGGGGCAGGCCGAGAATATCGTTGATCAAAGGAGACCAACTGGTCTGCCCGCTATCAAGATCTGTTTCCCACAGGCCGACCGATGAACCCTCCAGCGCTGTCTGAATGCG
Organism: Parvularcula sp. LCG005; assembly: GCF_032930845.1. Lineage (GTDB taxonomy): Bacteria > Pseudomonadota > Alphaproteobacteria > Caulobacterales > Parvularculaceae > Parvularcula. Next base: position 777,872 of record NZ_CP136758.1, read on the forward strand.
GAAAGTAGAATGCGTCGCTGCAGCCTTTTTTTGCTCCAGATCACGCATGTTTCGCAACAGCATGTCGAGGATCGGCTTGAAGATGAAGATCACCTCTGCCAGCAGAATGAGCAGGGTGCCGATTGTCTGCCACTGGTGGATCCGACCAATGCGCTGGATCCGTGCATCGGCGCGGCGCTCGAACATCATGACAATATCATCGAGTGTTTTCAGAAGCGGCCCATAGGCGAGGCTTCGCATCGCGTTGATATCGTCATCCGTCGACTGGCCCGCGGCGGCGCTTTTTGCAGCACTGATAAAATCGGCCCAAAGGGGGCCGGCGCCCCGTTCCGCGTCGTCAAACGCGCTCCGGAATGCCTCCCGGTCGATCGCCGACATTTTTTGTTCATCAACGTGACGGCGAAGAAGCGCATCGCTGCTTTCGATCCGGTCCAAGGTGGTTTCAAAGAGCGCCACCACTTCGGGGGGCGCTTCCGGTGCGGCATGCAGCTGCTCGGCCAGGGCCAGGGTGCGCTGGCTCAACAAGCGTTGGCGTCCGCTGATGTTGACCATCTCCGTTGCGTCGAGGTCCTGACGCAGTTCGTGATGGACGACCAGTTCAGAGGCGATCGTGATGAAAATGATCAGGAAAATGGCGAGGGCGTAGCTGCGTTCAAAGCGCGACTTCATCATCCCCGCCAAGGCGTTCGGCTTTGCTTCCTTATTGCCCATCACACCCATTGTGAGCCACTTTCGCTACTACCAATCGCTTCCCCGGCAAATTCTGAGGCGATAAGGTTATTATTCTGTTGGCATGGCAGGCGATGGCGCTAACGAGCAGTGGCCTCGACCAACCGGTGCAGTGGTTCGGGGGCCATCAACCGAACCGCCCAGCCGGTGATCACGATCAGGAGGACCACCATGGAAATGCTTGCGCCCTTTATCGCTTATGCAGCGGCGCTGGCGATCGCGGCCGCCATTCCCGGGCCAGGTGTCGCCGCCCTGGTCGGTCAGTCGCTTGGCAGCGGTTTTCGGCATGGCCTCTTCTTCATCGCCGGCATTGCCATGGGGGATCTGGTCTATCTCACCATTGCGGTGGCCGGACTGGCAGCGCTTGCCAAGACGATGGCGGGGGCGATTCTGGTCGTGAAGGTTCTGGGCGGCGTGTATCTGATCTATCTGGCGACGAAGTTCTGGACCGACCGGGCCGGGCTGAGCCGCATGGATGCGAGCGCACCGCCTCAGTCGGCGCTCGGGTCCTGCCTTGGCGGCTTCATGGTCACGCTGGGCAACCCCAAAGCCATCATCTTCTATCTGGCCCTGATGCCGACCGTCCTCGACCTGCAGGCCATCTCGGTTTCTGACTGGCTGACCCTGGCGGCCCTGACCATTGCGGTGCTGTTCGTCACCCTGACCCCCTATGCGTTTATCGCAGGGCGAGCGGGCCGACTGGTGTGGCGAAGCGGGACCTTGCGGCGACTGAACCGGTTTGCCGCGCTGATCATCGGCGGGGCAGGCGCCACGATACTGGGGCAGGTCGCCATTTCCCTGTTCCGGCGCGCCTAGGACGCGGACAGCAACCTCGATCAGGCATCGAACGGGATACATTGCGTCGGACAGGCGCACGGTCTGGCGGCGCTCCGTTCCGCGCAGTGCTTGCGCCGGGAGGTCAAATTGACGAAACGGAACTCCCGTCAGTGACGAATGACCTGCCGTTTCCTGCAAGAGAATGCCGCCCGCTTTGACCCAGTCCCATGTCGCCCCTCCTTCATCGTCGACGCTAAGCCATCGCTTTTCCGTGGCGCCGATGATTGACTGGACCGACCGGTATTGCCGCTTCTTTCATCGGCAGCTGACGGGCCGCGCCCTGTTGTATACGGAGATGATCGTCGCAGACGCTGTCTTGAACGGCGATGCCCGCCATCTTCTTGATTTCGACGCTGCAGAGCATCCGGTCGCGCTGCAGTTGGGCGGCAGTGATCCGGACAAGCTTGCCGAGGCAAGCCGGATTGCAGAGGGGTTTGGCTACGACGAAATCAATCTGAATGTCGGTTGTCCGTCTGACCGGGTTCAGTCGGGCCGGTTTGGCGCCTGCCTGATGCAGGAACCGGACCTTGTCGCGCGGTGCGTGTCGGCGATGCAGGCGGCCACGTCTTTGCCGGTCACGGTCAAATGCCGCATCGGCGTCGACCATCAGATACCAAAGGACGTGCTGCCCGCCTTCATCGATCAGGTGGCGGCGACAGGGGTGACGACGTTCATCGTGCATGCGCGGATGGCGTGGCTGGACGGGTTGAGCCCCAAGGAGAACCGGACCATCCCGCCGCTGGACTACGATCTGGTGGCGCAGGTTCGGGCGGACCGGCCGCATCTCACAATTATTCTCAATGGGGGCATTGCCGATCTCGATGAGGCCGTTGCTCAGCTTGACCGGTTCGATGGCGTCATGCTCGGGCGTGCCGCCTATGAGCGCCCCTTTATTCTTTCATCCGTAGACGGCCTTCTGTTCGAAGAGGGGACCGCGCCCCGTTCGCGGTTGGACGCTGTTCGCGCCGTGGCCGAGCATGCTGACCGCAACGACACACCGATCTGGCGCTATGTCCGGCACATGCTGGGGCTCTATCACGGCCAGAAGGGGGCACGCGCCTGGCGACGCCGGATCAGCGAAGAGGGTCGGTCGGATCATGCAACGCCAGCCTGGCTGATCGAGCAGGCCGAAGACATGGAAGCGGTCATGGCCGAGGCGGCATCTTGATCCTGACGGACATTCTGATGCTTCTGGCGACCGGGCTGTTGGCAGGCTTTGCCGGCGGTCTCTTCGGCATTGGCGGCGGCGTGATTATCGTCCCGGCGCTGTATGCCGTTTTCTCCGCCCACGGTGTCGATGACGATGTCCGAATCAAGCTGGCCATCGGAACGTCGCTGGCCACAATCATTGTCACGTCCATCCGGTCGGTGCAGGCGCATACCAAGGCCGGCAATGTGGACTGGCTGTTGCTGAAAAGTTGGGCACTGTGGATCGCCATCGGCGCTGTGGGCGGGTCGGTTATCGCCCGCATTGCGGCGCCCACTGCGTTGACCCTCTTTTTCGGTCTCGGCCTGATGGTGCTGGGCGGACAGCGTCTGCTCGCACGCCGAAAGGACATTGATCCGTCAGCGTCTCTTCCAGCTCGCGCATGGCAGCGTATCATGGCGACCCTCACGGGCGTGGCGTCAAGCCTGTTGGGCATTGGCGGTGGTGTGATCGGCGTGCTGATCTTGACCCGGGCCGGGCGCACCGTACACCGCGCTGTCGGCACGGCGGCCGGGTTCGGTCTGGCCATCGCGGCGCCGGGGGCGTTGGGATACATGATCATGGGCCTCGGCGCCGATGTGCCGCCCTGGTCGCTCGGCTTTGTGTCTCTGCCAGCCTTCGCCGCGGTGGCGACCGGGACGGCGCTGGCCGCACCATGGGGCGCGCGAACAGCAACGCGGCTTAGCGCGGTGACGCTCTCCCTCATTTTCGGCAGCTATGTGGTGATCACTGGCGCGCTCATGATCCGCAGTGCCCTGACGGGTGGCTGAAACCTACAGCGTACGATAGTCGGACCCATCGTCCTCATCATCTGGCGGGCCCGGAAATTCAGGATTCCAATCGGGCTGCTTGGGTGGGCCGAACGGTGTCTGCCCGTCGCTGTCGGTCTTGCGCGGCAGGGTGGGAGTGCCGGCGACATCAAAACTCTGGGCCGTCGCGCGGGGCAGGCACGGGCTCACGCCCGCAAAGGGATCAACCACCGTACCCGGACCATAATACGGTGTGCCATCGGATTTCAGGCAGGGATCGAACGCGGCGGAGCGCGTTTTCTCGGTGAAGAACCTGCCGTCATCGGGTTTGTCGATCAGCCGCTTATTGGCGATGAAATAGCCCGGCTTGCGCTGGCCCTCGGGCGGGATGGCCATGTTCATGCCGGTGGTGGTCGTCAACGCGCCGTCCATCGTCGGGGCGGCGGTGCCGCTGCTGGCACTGTTACCGTCGCTCTGCGAAGTGGCAGGCTCCAGCGCGGCAGGGTCGGCGATCACCGGCATGCCGCGCAGGCCCCGCCGAGGCGTCTCTGAGACTTCAGCGGGTGGAGAGTCCTGAGAGGCGCCGCGTGTATAGGAATAGGTGGTGAACAATGTCACGCCGCCCACTACCGCAATGCCTGCAACTTTCGCGACCGTGTTAAACATTCAATCCATCTTCTGCGCCATCAGAGCCCGCAGCAACGGGGGCGCAATCCTCTCTTTCCCGTGACCATGAGGCTATGCCAGAGATACGCCAGAGTCACGGCAATTCCTTGTAAACGCTGGAAAACCGAGGTCTGGACCATCAATATGTCGATCGCAAGGCGAAGCCGCGATGGACGATCTGCCAAGTGCGTGCACCATCCTGTGACCGACCGCATGGTAAACGCCCGGATGTTCCATAACGAGGCAGTGTGGGATTGATGCGACTGTTCAAGCCCTGAACAGCATGTTAATGGTTAGTCATGACTCCGGCGTGCCGGTGTCTGGCATATGATCTTGTCGATATTTTGTATCTGGAGGGGCGGAGCGATATGAAGACGGGGGATACCGGCCTCAATCTCATCAAAGCCTATGAGGGGCTGCGCCTGTCCGCTCAGAGCGAGCAGCGTCCCAGTGCCGATGGGACCACCGGCGATCCCGTCTGGAGCATTGGTTACGGGCACAAGAATACGGCCCGGCAGGGGATGACCGTGACCGAGCGGGAGGCTTCCCGCCTTCTTGCTGAAGACATCGCGCCCATCGAGACGATTATCCGCAATACGGTTCGCGCACCGCTGAACCAGAACGAACATGATGCGCTCGTATCGCTGATCTTCAATATCGGTGAGAAGAACTGGAAGCGTTCGACCGTTCTGGCCAAACTGAATGATGGCGACAAGCTCGCTGCTGCGGAAGCATTTGAACGGTGGAGCCGCGCCCGGGTCGATGGCCGCCTCGTCAAGCTAGATGGTCTGGTCCGTCGCCGCGCGGCCGAGAAATCGCTGTTTCTCATGCCGACTGATGCGGAGCTTGTCGTGCCGACATCCGAAGTGGTGCCGGCCGATGAATGCGACGGGGCGATCCGCTCTGAAAGCAACATGGCCAATGCGCCGCTCTTCGATCTCAAGGAGTATCGCCGCAGTCAGGGTCGCAATCTCACCGATGTCGAGAAGGAAGGCCGCCTGACGGCCCTCTATCATGCCTCCCAGGCGCTCAGCGGCGATCCCAGCAAGATGATCGTCTCCAAGGCTGAGGAGCGCGAAGATATCGGCGTGACCATCGGGGCCGCCATGGCCGGAGTCATGGCGTTTGCGATGACCATTCTCGGGGCCATTCTGGTCCTTCAGACCCGTTGGCCGGACCTGTTGTCTGTCATCGGTCTGGGCCCGCGCCAACTGGCCCGTCTTGAAGCGGATCTGCCCCTGTGGCTGCTCGGCTCAGGCGCTGCGGCCTGTTATTTCATCCTGTACGTTCTGGCCAAGCGCGCGACGCGCCACGGTCTGAAACGTCGTCGCGCGATGGAAATCGCGAGGGTTCGCTACACCGATTGACCGTCCATCTCATGAAGTTGAGCGTCGGCGTTCAGAACGCCGACGATCTGCGTCGCCGTCACCGTTCGATGATGGCGAGCCAGCCTTCCATGGCCGGGCCGTGGCACATTACGCGGATGTTTCCGCGCCGCGCCGAGGAGGTGCTGGATGGTGGCAGCCTTTATTGGGTCATCAGCGGTGTTTTTGCAGTTCGACAGAAAATCATCGGGCTCGAGCCGGTGACCACTGCGGATGGCATCAGTCGATGTCAAATTCTCTTGGCGCCTGAATGGGTTACCGTTGATCCGCTGCCGCGCCGAGCGTTTCAGGGGTGGCGATATCTGACCCCGGAAGACGCACCAGCCGATATGGGGACGGACAAAGCGGATAGTCAGCAGCTTTACCGCGCGCTATCTGAATTGGGACTGCTTTAATCCTGAACGAGGGGACCGGACATGGAACTGCGCGCTTGGATGATGGGGGCTGGAGCCGCCACGGCTGTGGGCGCAGTGGGCGCCGTGTCTTTGACGGATACGTCCGAGCCTCCCATGCAATCACTGGCGCCGATGAAGGTCGAGATGGCCAGCCCGCCCCCGGTTGCAGCGGCCCCCGCCATTCGGGATTTTGATACGGAGTTCTGTCTGCCCGATCTTGGGCCGGGCGCCAGCGGCTGCATGTCCCGCGCACAGCTGCTGAAAATGGACGATCATCCGGTAGATCGCGTCACACCGAGTGGTGAGCCAAGACGCAGAAAACTCACCATGGTTCATCCATCTGATTTTGCCGTCCCGGAACGGGAGGTCCTGACCTGCACCGATTTCGGTGAGCTGAAATCTGAAGGCTGGGGCGGCATGACCACCGCCGACCAGGCCGATGAGAGTTATTTCGTCCGCTATTGCGGCCTGCGGTCCATCGCGCGGCTCGCATCGCCGGCACGCACTTCGAAGTTTGACCCAGCCGGCCTGTCCAAGCGGGAGCTCGACACCATCCCCGCCAAGGACTGGCCGACACTGGCGGAAGAGGGCGGCACGCCTGACGAGCCGGTCCTGCGCCAGTCGCCCGATGAACCCCGCGCCTGGCTAGCCGACAGCTCGACCCTGACGATGCGTATTCACGACGTGGCGCTTGCCGATTTCGATGAGGATGGTGAGGCGGAACGGCTGATCTTTCTCGCCGGCAGGGCCCGGGGCGGCACATCCGGGTTCGCCAGCTACGCGCTGCTCGAACATATGGGCGGCGACATGATCCGTATCCGCCGCGTTCAGCTCGACTAAAATAAAAACCCGGCGCAGAGGCCGGGTTTTTTTATACTCAGGTCGACCCTGGCTCAGCGCAGATTGGCTGTCGCCGGACGTTTGACCAATGGCCGCTCATCCACCGTTTCGTTTCGTGCAGTCAGCTGGCTACGCGCCTTCTTGGCTTCGGCCAGTTCCATGGTTTCAGGCTCGTCCACGATCTCCGATGGCACATCCGCATCGTCCGTTGCCATTGATGCCTGGCCGGGAGGCGGCAGGGGGGCTGACCGCGGCGTGCTCGTCTTTTTGATCGGTGCGCTGGCTGTCATCGGATCGTCCGAGTGCCGACAATTGCCGTCAAAGCGGGCGCCGCTTTCAATCTGCAGCGAGGTATGGGTGATGTCACCATGTACGAGCGCCGTGGCGGCGAGCTCGACTTCGACGGCGCGAATTTCGCCCTCGACGGCGCCGCAGACCCGGACTTTTTCGGCGACAACCGCACCATTCACACGGGCGCCTTCGCCAATGACGAGGCCTTTTGCGTGCAGGTCGCCATCGATTACGCCATCGAACTGAACTTCACCATCGGCTTCCATCTTGCCCGTGATGACCACGTCGGCAGAGATGATGGACGGCACGCCGGGGCGTCCGGCAGGGCGTTGACGAGGGGCCTGTTTGGCCGTCGCGCTACGTTTCAGCGTCTCGGCGTCCTGCGCTTCCGTCACTTCGCGCGGTGTTGCCGCTTCTTTGGATTTAGCTTTCGAAAACATAACGACCTGCCTCTATGAACTTGAGGGGGTCCACCTGACGTCCCTTGAACAGGACTTCGTAGTGTACGTGGTTCCCCGTACTGCGGCCTGTGCTGCCCAGCAGACCGATAACGTCGAGCATGTTGACCTCTTGGCCGGCTCGAACGTTGATCTTGTTAAGGTGACCATAACGCGTCTTCAGACCATTGCCATGGTCAATTTCAACGGTCCGGCCAAAGCCACCGCGTACCCCTGCAAATGAAACCCGGCCCTTGCCAGTGGCGAGGACGGGGGAGTTGCGGGGTGCGGCGAAATCGAGCCCCTTGTGAGGCGCACGCTTTGTCTTCTGGACAGGGTCCCAGCGCCAGCCGAAGGTGGAACTCATCCGGTGACGGACGGCAATGGGGTTGGAGAGGGGGAGATTTTCGATGGCTGTATTCAGCGTCCGCATCTCCGTCATGATCTCGTCAATCCGGGCGGCGCTTTTGAAATAGGTCGTGGAAGAGGCAACGCTGGTCACCGGGATGAGGGGACCACCCTGGCCGGTATAGTCTTCTGCGGACGGATCAGGTGTGACGGCCGCCAGGCGATAGCCATCGACAATGGTCGCGACGTCGATGCCGGTGTGCTGAAGAATTTCTGCCATCTCGCGGATCGACTTGCGCATGTCCTCTTCGAGGCTGGCCATCAGGACAACCTGCCGCGCGGACAGGTCCGCCGTCTCGCTGCGCATGTCGGCAAGGACTTCGTCATCAATACCTTCGGCCACGCGCTGCTCAAGAATGCCGCGCAGGGCGTCATCGCGCAGGGCTGAAATGCGGGACTGACGGGGCGTTGGTTCGCGGCCCACCGGGTCGATCATCAGGCGGTTGGTGCTGTCGGACTGCTTGCCGCCTGGGGCGCCTGTGGCCGAAAGGGTTTCGGACAGCGCTTCGATCCGGCGATCGATGGCCGACTTGTTTTCGACCAGACTGCGCAGGGCGTCGTGCTGCCCCTTCAGACCGGTGATCGTGGCGTCGAATTCGCGCGCGTATATATAGTTGAGGGCGTTGACCTGATCATAGGCCGTTTCCGCGGTCTGTAGGCGACGGCGATAGGCCGCTTCCTGGTCGCGGCGCTCCTGGTCCTTGGAAACAATAATCTGTTCCTTGAAGACCACGTTGACGGAAGAATAGGCCACCCAGAGAAGGCTGGCGCCCATGACAACGGCCATGACAAGCTGGGTCCGGGACGACAGCTTGACGAAACGGACTACGCCGTCGGCTCGGTGGTAGATCTGGCGTTCGCGGAACAGGCGTCCAAAGACGCGTCCCATGCGACCATCTCCTTGAGCCATCCGCTTTCCCTATCCTTGCCGGCGCGTTGGCGGTGCGCCCTGCTTGAAACAACGATGGATGCCCTTCCCACCGTCCTTTTCTGTTACAATAACACACCCATTAGCTATTCTGTGCAAGGGTTCAGTGTCGAAGGTAACCTAATTTTATTAAACCCGATTGAACCAAATGGGTCGGCTTTGCGTTATGCGCCGACACCTTCTGTAAACCTCGGGGCACCCCTTGGAATCAGTCGGCTGCAAGGCCCTCATACCAGTCTCTGGGCACGCCACTCTTGGTGCGTGCCGGCTCATTGAACGGTCGTTTCAGGCCGCCGGGGAAGTAGGCCTCCACCATAGCATGAAACGTTTCATCCGGCGCGATTTTTTTGAGGGCGCAGAGGTGCCTGAACCAATGGGAGCCGGTGGCCACGTGCCCGATCTCCTCATCGAAAATGACCAGCAGGAGGTCCGCGCTGATCTCGTCCCTGTTCCGTCGCAGCTTGTCGATCATCAGGGGCGTCACATCGAGACCACGGGCTTCCAGCACCATGGGCGCAATGACGAGGCGGCCCATCAGATCGTCATGCGTGCGCGCCGCCGCCTGCCACAGACCGTTGTGAGCGGGCAGGTCACCGTAACTGGCCCCCAGTTCGTGCAGGCGGTCGGCAATCATGACAAAATGACGCGCCTCGTCATCCGCCACCTGCAGCCAGTCGAGGATGAACGCGCGCTGGTCGGCTTCGGCCAGGGTGGGGCCAAATCGCCCGGCCATGTCCACTGCAAGGTCAATGGCGTTCAACTCGATGTGACAGACGGCGTGGAGGAGGGCGACCCGGCCCTGTACTGAACCCAGGCCCCGTTTCGGCATCTCCGTCGGGGACCTGAGAGGGGGACGGTCACGCACTGCCGGATCGGGCCATGGGGCCGCGTCGCCGGGCGGGTCAAAGCATTCCCATCCCCGCCTTGCCTCTGCCACCGTGGACCGCGTCAGCGCCGCTTTCTCTCGCGGATCGACCGTTTGAAGAATCGTGGCCAGGGCAGGGCGAAGCGCTATCATGCTGTCAGATCAACCCAGTGCCGTGGCGGCTTCAAGAACCACCTCAGCATGGCCGGGCACCTTCACCTTGTGCCAGATTTCACGAACGATGCCTTTTTCGTCGATCAGAAAAGTGGCCCGTTCGATGCCCATATAGGTCTTGCCGTACATGCTTTTTTCGACCCACACGCCATAGGCTTCGACCGTTTCGCCTTCCTCGTCGGAGGCCAGGGGCACAGTCAGCTCATGCTTTTCCCTGAACTTGGCGTGCTTCTGCACTGTGTCTTTGGATACACCCAGAACCGCAATGCCGGCCTCCTCGAACGCGGGCAGCAATTCGGAAAACGCGATCGCTTCCTTGGTGCACCCCGACGTGTCGTCCTTCGGGTAGAAGTACAAAACGAGCTTGCGGCCCTTGAAGCTGTCCAGCGTCACGGTTTCGCCGGTGTCGGTGGGCATCTTGAATTTTGGTGCTTTTTTTCCAGTCTCGACCATGGTCAGCTTCATCCTTCAGGTTAAGGGTAAGTGCAGTGGCGATAGCGCCGTTTCTTGCAGTGGACCAGTTGGCGTTGCCGAAAACCATTCGATCATGACCAAACCTTTTCTTGCAGCAAAGGGCGATTTGCCGTTACGAAATAACACCGTGCGCCATCGCGCGGGGGCCTTTCCAGCACAGTCGGGGCAGTGACTGAATGACCGGACGACCCATGAGCAAGACCAGAGCATTCCGCGTTGCCTGTGGGCACTGCGGACGCTGGACCTTGCGCGGGGCGGCATTCGGCGCGGCGATTCTTTCCACTCTGGTCATCTTCCTGTTTTCCATGCTCGGTGTGGACGGCGTCTCGCTTGGCATGGCTCGCCCGTCGGTCGAGCGGCTGCTGGCCGAGCGGCTGAATGCGGACGACGTGCAGGTCGGGACCATCCGTCTGCTGCGGGACCGGCGCGGCGATGCGCCATTCCGGCTGACAATCAACGACATTCACGTGGATCGGCGGGATGGCAGCGGGATCGACATTCCCGGTCTTGCGATCCAGCTCGATGGCGGTGACTTTTTCCGGGGCCGGACCATGCCGCGCTTCATTGAAGTGCGCGGCGCTGATATTTCTGTCGAACGCCGGTCTGGTTCAGTAGCCGTGGCAGGCCAGGACGATGACGGGCAGAGTTTTGATATCGCGGATATCATCAGTACCGCGCGCCAGAACGGCTTTGAAGGCGCGCTGCTGACCGACCTCGACCTTGCCTACACCAATACCGAAACGGGGGCGTCGTTCCACGCGAAGGCCGGTGAGGCGCGGCTGATTGCGGGGCCTGAGGGGTACGCTTTTGGCATGGTCGTGTCTTATTCCGGTTCTGAGAGGCAGGCGCTGATTCTCGATATTCAGGCCAATGACAAAACCGGTGAAATCTCGGCGACACTGGCGGCAGATGGCGCCCCGGCGGGTTCAATCCTGCCGCTTTTTATCGGCGAGGGGACCGATATTTCGCTGGACGCCGACATTTCCGGCACAATGACCGCAACAGGTACGCTGACCGACGGCTTCACGATGATGGGCGTTTCCCTTCATACAGCCCAGGGCAAGCTGAAGGTCCTGCGGCAAGAGGTGCCGGTCGGGCACATGACCCTGGACAGCACATTTGATCCGGTCCGCCAGCGGCTGGAGGTCTCGTCGCTTTCCTATGACATTGCGGAGAATGCGGGCGAGCTGGCCGGGGTTCTTGATCTGGCCTTTGTGGATGGCGTGTTCCGTCGCCTCGAATTCGATCTGGCGGCCACTGACCTTGTGCTCGATCCGGGTCAGTTTCTGCCCCAGGCCTTGCCGATCGTGTCGGCCTCAACCCGCGGCGCCCTTGATCTTGGAACGAACGAACTTCGATTTGACCAGATTGATGCGGCCTATTTCGGTGCCCGCATTGCCGGCAAGATGAGTTATCTCCTGCCGGAGACGGCCGGGCAGGCACCGGGCCTGAAGGCGGATCTTGCCATCGAAGGGGTGGTTTCGCCGAGTGAGGTGCTGCGTGGCTGGCCGACCGGTGCGGCCCGGGATGCCCGAGGATGGATCGATGAAAATCTTCCGGCCGCTGATCTGTTCAATGTGGTCTATCACATGGATATTCCCCGCGGCGTCATTGAACCCACGGGCGGCTTGCCGGATGAATATCTCGACCTGACATTCGATGCGCGCAACGCCACCGTCATCTATGTTCCCGGCATGACGCCGATCAAGCGCCTGAAGGCCAAGGGGCATCTGCGCGGCAACAGTTTCGCCCTCGATGTCTCCAGCGGGCGGGTAAAGGACATCAATGTCGTTGGCGGCAAGGTGCGGATGGACCGCTTTGTGCCCAAGGGCGATGAAGCGTCGTTCAGTGTGCGGCTCGCGGGCCCCTTGCGGTCCATGCTGGCACTGCTCGACGAACCGCCGCTCGGCTATATGACGGCCGCCGAACTGGACCCCGCCCTGTTTGAAGGGGATGCAGCGTTCAACCTGACCGTCACTCGGCCAATGCTGTCCGAAGTGCCCGAGGAAGATTATGGCTTCAGCGGGACAGGGTCGTTCAGTAATGTCAGTATTGAGAGTATCGGTCCCGGGATTCCTGTCAGCAATGGACAGGGCACCGTTACGCTGACGGATCAGGCGCTGGTCATCAAAGGGTCAGGTGAGAGTGAAGGCACGCCCGCGACATTCGAGGTGTCCCGACAACTGGGCGGCGCCCAGTCTCTTCGCCTTGTCGTCGATGCGGCGCTTGATGCCACAGCGGCGGATGCCATCGGCCTGCCGCTCCGCCGCTTTGTGCGCGGCACGGCACCCTCGCATCTCGTGGCCACCGGGGGCGCGGACGGCTTTGACCGACTGGAAGTGCGCTCGGACCTTTCGGCCACCACGATTGCGACGGATGACGACAATATCGTCAAGGCGCGAGGGGAGCCGGGCGATGCCTTCTTTGCCATGACCTTTGGGGAGGAGGGTGATCCGCTTAATCTGGAGACCATCCGCCTGTCGATGGCCCGCGCGAATGTCGAGGGCAATGCCCGCCTGACCGAGGATGGCGGGCTGATCAGTCTTGAACTCCCGCGCCTGTTTATCGAGGGGGCCGCGGACCTTTCGCTTCGCCTGGGCCGCGAGGCAGGCCTGCTGTCAATCTCCGTAGACGGCGAATATGCTGATCTGTCGCCTCTCGTGGACGCCATGATGAACAGGGACGGCGACAGCGCACCTCTGCCGGGCGCAATCGCCTTCGATGGCAACTTGGCACAGGTCGATCTCAATGGCGGCGTGCGCGTGCGGGATGTCAGCTTTACCGGCCGTCACGATGGACTGGGGATGCGGAGCGGCAAGGCCGTGGGCACCTTTGCCACCGGCGGGACGCTGTCCATTGACGTGTCAGCCAACCCGTACGGTATTGGCAAGGATATCCGTGTGGTGACGGATCAGTTTGGCAAATTGCTCAATGGTCTGTTCGGGATCAGCACCCTCTCAGGCGGCGATGCGATGCTGACCGCCACAGCCATCGACAATGGCCCACTCGCTGGCACCATTCGCGCAACGGACATCCGGATGCAGGATGCGCCCACCATTGCGCGGCTTCTGTCCGTGGGCTCATTTGATGGTCTGGCCAATGTCCTGAACGGCGAGGGCCTGGAGTTCGACGAGCTGCAGGGCGACGTCCAGATTGAGGCAGGGGTGCTGCGCCTGGTCGACGCCCGAATGACGGGGTCAGCCCTTGGTTTGTCAGCCAACGGCGAAGTGGACATGGCCCGGGGCCAGTTCGGGCTGCGCGGCGCCGTGGCACCGGCCTATGCCGTGAACAGTCTGTTTGGAAACGTGCCCGGCCTCGGGGAGCTCTTCGTCTCGCGCGAAGGGGAAGGCGTGTTTGCCATGGCCTACCGGATTGATGGTCCGGTTGCGACGCCGACCATTACGGTGAATTCCCTGTCCGCCCTGACGCCTGGTATTTTCCGCCGCGTGTTCGAGCCCGCTGAGGAAGATGCGCCGTCAACGGATGAATTGCTCAGTGCCGCTGAGGAGTCCGCGGGCCTTAACGAAGCCATCGATTTCGTATCAACGCCCGAATTGCTGCGGGAATATGAAGAGCGGCGGAAGAACCGAGTTGTCCCCTAAATAATTCGCGTTGACCGCCGGGGGGGCGAAGCGCCAAAAAGAATGTCCGGTGCCGTGGGCAGGCACCTCGTGTGGAGACCCCATGATTACTCTTTTCCAGCAGCTGGGCCGCTTTCTGAACAACATGGATTCAAAAGCCATGACCTCAGCGCTGGTCACCCTGGCGCTGTTCGCCTTTGTGACGGTCATGCTGGTCTATGGCACGGACTGGCTGGGCATCAACCAGCATGCCGTCAACGATATCATGTACTCGGTCGAACAGAGCCCCTTTGCCCTGATCGGCCTGATCGCGGTTTTCTCGGCGCTGGCCCTGACGGGCTTTCCGCAGACCCTGCTGATCGCGGGCACGGTGGCCGTCTTTGGCGCCCAGCAGGGGGCGATCTACAGCTGGATCGCCACCATGTGCTCGGCGACGCTGACCTTTATTCTCGGCCACGCCTTTGGCGGACGTTTTGTGCGCAAGCTGAGCGCGGGACGGGCGGCAACGATGATCAAGGTGATGCAGGAGCACGGGCTTCTCGCCAGCATGATTGTCCGCTGGACGCCCTCTGCACCGTTCATCGTGATCAATTCGATCTGCGGCGCGGCGCACATTCCTTTTTGGAAATTCGGCACGGGAACGGGTATCGGCATCTTGCCGAAGATCCTGTTCATCTCCATCTTTACACATCAGGTTGATGATATTGTCGGCTTCTTCCAGAGCCGGAACCTCAAAGACCTTATCGTGATCGGCAGTCTGATTGCCGGCTGGATCATCTTCCTTCTCGTCGTGCGATGGCTGTATAGACGGCTGCGCAACAGTACGTTGCAGGGGCTTGATTCTGATGCATGACAAATTGCCGACGGCTCTTTACCTTAAATAAGGGTGTCAAGCCCTATTATATCAGATGGGTGTCTGGGGTTGTTGTAGGGGGCCGGCGAATTTGCGTCGATGAACCCCATAGAAAGTGTGTCGCGAAATGCTGTCATCTTTGTTCGGAATGCTATCTGCCGATATGGCCATTGACCTGGGGACGGCGAACACGCTGGTCTACGTCAAGGGGCGCGGCATTGTCCTGAACGAGCCTTCCGTCGTCGCCATCGAAACCCGAAACGGTAAGAAAATCGTCCGGGCGGTAGGGAACGAAGCGAAGGAAATGCTTGGCCGGACGCCCGGCGCCATTCAGGCCATCCGGCCGATGCGCGACGGTGTCATTGCCGATTTCGAAGTCGCTGAAGCCATGATCAGTCACTTTATCCGCAAGGTTCACAATCGCCGTGCGTTTGCCAGCCCCCGCATCGTCATCTGCGTCCCTTCAGGCGCGACCGCGGTTGAGCGTCGCGCCATCATGGAATCTGCCCTGTCGGCAGGCGCGCGCCGCGTCGATCTGATCGAAGAGCCCATGGCCGCAGCTTACGGCGCCAATCTGCCCGTGTCCGAGCCAACCGGCTCCATGGTCGTGGATATTGGCGGCGGAACGACGGAAGTGGCGGTACTGTCCCTCGACGGCATCGTCTATTCCCGCTCCGTGCGCGTGGGCGGTGATACGATGGACGATGCGATCGTCAGTTTCATTCGCCGCGAATTCAACCTTCTGATCGGTGAAAGCTCCGCGGAACGCATCAAGAAGGAAGTCGGCTCGGCCATGATCCTGAAGGATGCGCCAGAGGTCACAATTACGATCAAGGGCCGCGACCTGATGCACGGTGTGCCGAAGGAAGTCCGCATTACCGCAGCGCAGGTCAGCGAAGCGCTCAAAGAGCCAGTTTCGGCAATCATCGAAGCGGTCAAGGTCGCCCTTGAAGCGACACCGCCTGAGCTGGCAGCCGACATTGTCGATACTGGCATCATGCTGACAGGCGGCGGTGCGCTTCTAAAAAATCTCGATCAGGTGCTGCGTGACGAGACCGGGTTGCCGGTGTCGATCGCCGAAGATCCGCTCTCCTGCGTCGCCCTCGGGACGGGTGCCGTGCTCGAGCATTCGAAAATGCGCAGCGCCCTGTCGTCGACTGGCTGAACGCTTCGGCGCGTTAATGTTCGCGCCCTTGCCACGGCTGGGAGAACCCGACTACGAGGAACTGTTATTCAGGGAAGTGCCGTGTGCCCCATGGGCCGGCGAGCAGATTTATGACCGTTCTTGGTGAAATCCGGCGGGGCGGCCTGGGCAGAAAAGAGCCAAGACGAATTGGCCTCGTATTCTTCCTCGCATTGTCCTTTTTCATGGTTGTTTTCAGCCTGTACGGCGCGCAGGCGTCCGTGTTTGAAAAGGCGCGCGAAGGCGTGCTCGATTTCTTTGAGCCCGTCCTTTCGGTCGTTGGCGCGCCGGTCCGCTGGGTCAACGATCAGGTCGGCGACGTGCAGGACTATTTCCGGCTGCATGCGGAAAATAAGCGCCTGCAGGAAGAGAACGCCGAACTCAGGATCTGGATGGAAGAGGCGCTGTCGCTTCGTCGGCAGATTTCCTATTACGAGACCATTCTCGAGACCAAACTGCCAGAGCCGGCCACCTTTGTTGACGCCAAGGTGATCGGCGAGAATGCCGGTCCGTACGACCACGCCCTTATCCTCAGTGCCGGTCGCCGCGATGGCGTCAAGACGGGCAGTGCCGTCGTCGATGATGGCGGTCTTCTGGGCCATGTGGTCACCGCCGGTGACGGCGCGGCGCGGGTTCTTCTGTTGACGGACTATAACAGTCGCGTGCCGGTCTTTATTGAAGATCGTGCTGTTGAAGCCCTCCTTGCTGGACGCTCGACCGGGCGCCCGACGCTGGAATATTTTGCCGACTCCGTGGGCGAGCCCCTGACTCCAGGTCTCCGCGTCATCACGTCGGGCGCGGGCGGACGTCTGCCGCGCGGCATCGCGGTGGGTGAGATTGCTGCCGTCAATGACGGGCGCGTCACCGTTTCGCTTTATGCCAATTACCGGACGCCCGACCTCGTCCGTGTCATCGACTATCAGTTCCCGCAGGACGTCGAAGCGCCGGTGGAGACCGCCGAAGGCGATGAAGGCAGCATCGATGGATAGAATGCTGCGCGTGCGACGGGTCCTTGCGACATCGGCGCCGGCCGTTGCCATGCTGGCAGGGATTGTCCTGCTGGTCGTGCCGATCCGTCTGGGGCAGGGCTATATTCCCACGCCGCTGCTCCCGCTCATCATCGTTTTTCTCTATTCGGTCTATGATCCTGATGCACTGCCTGCGCCGGTCGTCTTCGTCCTCGGACTGTTGCATGACCTTTTATATGGCGGCGGCTTTGGCGTCTGGGCCTCGATCTACCTGTCCATGAAGTATCTGGTGCATACGCAACGGGAATATCTGAACGGTCGTGTGCGCCGGGTCATATGGCTCGCTTTTGCCGTCGCATCTGTGACTGTGGGCATTGTCCTGTGGCTGGAACAGTCGCTGCTGGCCGGTCGGTGGGTCGCCCTGTGGCCGCTAGTCTACCAATTCTTCATAACAATTGCCGTTTATCCTCTGGCATCAAGGACATTCTTCTATCTTCGTCGCCGGGCAGCGGGCGAGTTTGAGGCATATTCATGAAGGTCGAACCATTCGATACCCAGCGGCACATGACGTTCACGCGTCGGGCGGCGCTCGCCTCGGGCGGCGTCTTTCTGCTGTTTGGCGGGATCGCAGGTCGGCTCTACGACCTTCAGGTTCGGCGCTATCAGGAATTTGCGGCCAAGGCCGATGACAACCGGTTCAAGCAGCGTATCGTCGTGCCGCTGCGCGGTGAAATCGTCGATCGCTATGGCAATACCATGGCCAGCAACCGGCAGAACTTCCGTGTCCTGCTTGTTCCCGAACAGACCAAAAGCGTCACCGAATCCATTGCGCGGCTGCAGGCCCATATCCCGCTGACCGAAGCCCAGCAGGAACGCCTGCTCAAAGAGGTGCGGGACAAACGGAACCAGCCGTTCGTGCCGATCGAAGTGATCGACAATCTCACATGGGACCAGTTTGTCGCCGTCAATTTTGAGGCGACCAACCTGCCGGGCATCGTGTCCGACGTCGGGCACACACGCTATTACCCCGATGGCGAAGTTGTCGCCCCGATTGTGGGGCATGTGGGATCTGCGGATACTCGCGACCTGGCCAATGCCGAGGATCAGAATGAGAAGCTTCTCTATCTGCAGCCCGGGTTCAAGCTTGGCAAACTCGGCCTTGAATATTCTCACGATACGGAGCTTCGCGGTGAAGCTGGCTCCCAGACGGTGGAGGTTACCGCCGCCGGCCGGGTGATCGAGGAAAACGAGAACCGTGGCCATGCCGCAGAGCAGGGCGATGCCCTTGGCCTGACGATCGATGCCGATCTGCAGCGGGCGGCGCACGATATTCTGGCGGCCGACTACGAGGAGTATCCTGAAGGCACGGACGAGCCTTATCCCGTCACCGCTTCAGCCGTCGTGATGGATGTGGTCACGGGCGATATCATCGTCATGGCCTCAACGCCGGCCTTCGATCCCAATCTGTTCGCGCGGCGGGTCGAGGCTCAGACGCTTCGTGAGCTGAAGGAATCACCGACCAAGCCGCTCCTGTGCAAACCGCTGGCCGGTGCTTATCCGCCGGGCTCGACGTTCAAGTTGCTGACCGGTGTGGCGGCGCAGGAAAACGGAATAGACGCTGACACCCGGTTCTACTGCGGCGGCAGTTTCCGCTTTGGCTCGCACAGCCACAGCTGCTGGAAACGCAGCGGCCATGGCAGCATGAACCTGTCCGACGCGATCAAGAATTCCTGCGACGTGTATTTCTACAATGTCGCGACACGCGTCGATATTGATCACATTGCTGATGTGGCGCGGCGCTTCGGGCTCGGCCAGACATACGATCTTGGCATTTCCGGCGAGGTCCGTGGTACCGTGCCCGACCGAGACTGGAAGCGCGCCTACTATCGCACCCAGCCTGCAAACCAGATGTGGTTTCCGGGTGAGACCCTGTCCGTCGCGATCGGGCAGGGGGCTGTCACCTCGACACCGTTGCAGCTGGCCGTCATGTCCGCCCGCCTGGCCACGGGGCAAGATGTCATGCCGCGGATCGTCCGCGGCGTCGGTAAGGAATTGCAGCCCACGAACGCCTTTGGCGCTGTCGGGATCGACGCCGGGCATCTCGATGTCATCCGTGCGGGTATGGACCGGGTTGTGAACGAGTGGGGCACGGCCGCGCGGTCCAGCCTTAAGCCCGACTGGCGCATGGCCGGCAAGACCGGCACATCACAGGTGCGCAGCCTGCAGATCAATCCAAAGACAGGCCGACCCTTCGGCAATGAAGAGCTGCCCTGGCATCAGCGCGATCACGCGCTCTTCGTGGCCTTCGCGCCGTTTGAATCGCCCCGCTACGCAATTTCGGTTGTCGTCGAACACGGCGGGTCGGGGTCCAAATCTGCCGGTCCGCGGGCACGAGACATCATGCGCGCTGTTCTTGAAAAAGACCCTGCCAATACATCGCGCCATCCGCTGTGGGTGCCCGGTGCCCCGCGCCCGCGGCAACAGGTGGCCAGCGCCAATCTTGGGGGCTGATCCATGTCCACGATCATGCTCTCGGACCAGAATATCGGCGTTCGCGGCCGGTTCATGCGCATACATGTGTTGCTGATCGCGCTCCTTTGCGCGCTCGCCGGTGTCGGTGTGATGACCCTTTATTCGGTGGCGCAGGGCTCCTGGGATCCCTATGCCACCAAGCATCTCGTCCGCTTTGTTGTCGCCCTGTGCGTCCTGCTCGCCGTCGCTGTGACGCCGCTCAAATTCTGGCTGTCAGCGGCCTATCCTGTCTATTTCCTGTCACTGGGTCTTCTGTTCCTTGTGCCGATCATCGGCGACATAAACATGGGCGCCCGGCGCTGGATCTCGATGGGCGGGTTCCAGCTGCAGCCATCGGAGATCATGAAGGTCGCGCTCGTCATGGCGTTGGCGCGCTACTACCACGGGCTGGAATTCAAGAAGGTGTCGACGGTGCTGGGCCTCATCCCGCCCATGGCCATGATCGGTATTCCAGTGGGCCTTGTCTTCATCCAGCCTGATCTGGGGACGGCGATTTTGCTGGCCCTGTCGGGGCTGTTCATTGTTCTGCTGGCAGGCGTGTCCTGGCGCTGGGTCATTCTGGGGATATTCGCGGCCCTGGCGGTCATCGTCTTCGGTATCCAGACGGGGCTGCTCGAAGCCTACCAGATCAAGCGGGTGACGGCGTTTCTGGATCCGACCTGGGATCCGCTCGGCGCGAACTTCCACCCCAACCAGTCCAAGATCGCGATCGGCTCGGGCGGGGTCGAGGGCAAAGGCTATATGGCCGGCACCCAGAGCCAGCTGGGTTTCCTGCCGGAAAAACACACGGACTTCATCTTCACCATCTTCGGCGAGGAGTTTGGCCTGATCGGCGCGCTGGGGCTTCTGACCCTCTATTTTGTGACTTTCAGTGTCGGGATGCGGATTGCCCTTGCCGCCAAGAGCCATTTCGGCCGGCTTCTGGCGATGGGCGTGTCCCTGACGCTCGTCATGTATGTGCTGATCAACACCGGCATGGTCATGGGCCTCGCGCCCGTCGTCGGTGTGCCGCTGCCGCTAGTCTCCTATGGGGGGACAGTGATGCTGTCGATGATGATCGGCTTTGGTTTTGTGATGTCCGTGTGGATCCACCGGCATCAGGATACGTTGCGGACGCCCGGCTGGCGCTAGACGTAGGCCACGAAAAAAGCCCCATTCAAGGGGCCAAGTCGTTCTTCGATTTTCAGTCTCGGCGCTTTATTCGTAGCGGGTCAGCATTTCGTCGATCGCCTGGCGCGTTTCGGCGATGGCATTGGGGATGCCGCTCAACGCATCCTGTGCTTCGGCAAAATTCCCGGCCTTGCCTGCATCCTCGATCACGCGGGCGCGCATGGCGAGCAGGGCCGCCCCGAGATTGGCCGACGATCCTTTGAGGGCATGGCCCAAGGCGGCCACATTGCTGCTGTCATTGGCGGCGATAGCGGCCAGGAGACCTGAGTTGATTTCCGCGGTGGATTCCCAGAATGCCTCAAGGATGGCCCGTACACCATCCACGCCCGCCGCTTCCGCAAGACCACCCAGCTGGCTCTCGTCAATAATATCTGCGTTTCCTACCACTGCCGTCCCCTAAAAATTCTGCCTGAGCACCAAAGTTTTCGCATCGCAACCGCGGCTTCCCGTTTGTGCCCAGTGCCAGAGTATTGCTAAGACATGTAAAAGTTCGGCTAATAACAGCACACCGCTTCGTCTGATTGCGGGGTGGGAAGAGTGGGAAGTCTGTATGTCTGAGTCTGTGAGCGGTTCCGAACAGGAACATTGGTCGGGGAAGGCCGCTTTCATCCTGGCGGCCGTCGGGTCGGCCGTGGGCCTTGGTAACCTTGTCCGATTTCCCTCGGTGGCGGGCAGCGCCGGCGGCGGTGCCTTTGTTCTTGTCTATTTCCTCTGCGTTGTCCTCATCGCGCTACCGGTCCTGATTGCCGAGCTGTTTATCGGCCGGCGCGGGGGCGGATCCGCCGTATCTGCCGTGGCCCGTCTGGCAAAAGCCGAGGGCAACTCGTCCATGTGGTCGCTGTTCTGCTGGATCGGCATGATCGCCAGCTTCATGATCGTGACCTTCTACTCGGTCCTTGCGGGCTGGGTTCTCGATTTTGTTGTGCTGTCATTCTCGGACCTCATGTCGAATATTTCGGCCAATGGCATCGGCGCCATCAGTAATGGTGCTTTCGCCGGTATGGATGACGAGGAGATTACGGGACAGCTGGGGGCCCTCCTCGAAAGTCCGGTGAAGATGATCGTCATGTTGGCCATCTTCAACGTGATTACGGTGTTCATCGTCTCCCGCGGCGTCAAAGGCGGGATCGAAACCGCAGCCAAGGTCATGATGCCGGCGTTCTTCGCCCTGCTTCTAGTGCTGACCGTATTTTCTATTATCAATGGCGATGCCGGATCCGCGCTGAGCTTCCTGTTCAAGCCTGACATGGGCAAGTTCATGGCGACGCTGTCCGACGGGTCGATCCTGCTGCAGGCGGTGGGGCAGGCGTTCTTCTCGCTCAGCCTCGGCTCGGCCATGATGATCACCTACGGTCTCTATATGGGGCGCGATCAGGACCTGCCGGGCTCCGCCCGCATCGTCGCCGTGGCGGATACGTCCGTCGCGCTGATTGCCGGTCTTGCGATCTTCCCGATCGTCTTCGCCGCCGGCCTCAACCCTGATGGCGGCCTGACGCTGCTGTTCAGCACCTTCCCGCTGGCGCTGCACCAGATCCCGTTCGGCGGCGTGCTCGCCATCGCCATCTTCCTGATGACACTGTTCGCCGCGCTCACTTCGGCGATTGCGCTTCTGGAAGTTGCGGTCGCCTTCGCCGATGGGGACCTCAACCTTACCAGGGAACAGCGCAAACGCCGTCGGCTCGTCTGGTCCGTCCTCCTCGGGATACTGATGTTCGTGATTGGCGTTGGTCACGTGCTCTCGCAGGTGCCGACCAGTGTGCAGGACAATTTCTTCAACACATGGACGCCACTCGACTTCATCCCGATGTTCGAGGGCAAGACGTTGCTTGATACCTTCGACAAGCTCAGCGGCGATGTGCTGCTGCCGCTTGGCGGCTTCCTGACGGCGATCTTTGCCGGTTGGGTGATGTCCTCATCCTCGGCGCGTGAAGAAATCCGCTTCAATTCCGAGCGGACCTTCCGGATCTGGCGCTTCCTCGTGCGGTGGGTGTGTCCGCTGTTTGTGGGTCTCGTACTGATCTATGCCGTCATCGTGGCCCCGCTGCGCGCCCAGATGGAAGCGCGCGGCTCTGACGCCAAGCAAACCATTGAGGAAATGGCGGCGCCTAAAGACTGACCTTGAAGCGCAGCGCGCGACGGCTCAGTCGCGCGCTGCAAATCTGTCTGTGGCTTCCATCAGAATACTGACAATACCGTCCTCGCTGGCAGCATGGCCGGCATCGGGGACCACCTTCAGCTCCGCATCGGGCCATTGGCGCGCAAGGTCCCAGGCGGTTTTCATCGGCGTCACCACGTCGTAGCGCCCTTGGGCGATCACGCCCGGAATGCCCTCGAGCCGATGGGCATTGTTGATGATCCAGCCATCTTCTTCAAAGAAACCGCCATTCACGAAATAATGGCATTCGATCCGCGCAAAGGCAGTCGCGAACTGGTCACCAGCAAAGCTCTGCACCCGGTCGACTGAGGGCAGAAGCGACACGGTCGTCCCTTCCCACACGGACCAGGCTTTGGCCGCCTGCAGTTTTGCCGCCGGGTCATCGCCGGTCAGACGGCGGTAATAGGCAGCCATCAGGTCATCGCGCTCGGCGACCGGAATCGGCGCCAGATAATCCTCCCACGCATCCGGGTAGATCCAGCTCGCGCCCTCCTGGTAGAACCATAAAAGCTCGGACCGGCGCAGGGTGAAAATGCCGCGGAGCACGAGTTCGGAGACACGTGAGGGGTGGGTGAGGGCATAGGCGAGTGCCAGTGTCGATCCCCACGACCCGCCAAACATTTGCCACCGTTCCACGCCCAATTGCTCCCGCAACTGCTCCATGTCGCGAATCAGGTCCCAGGTCGTATTCTCGCGCAGCTCTGCATGAGGCGTCGAACGGCCACAGCCGCGCTGATCGAAAACCACAATGCGATAACGCTCAGGATCAAAAAACCGCCGCATGGAGGGGGTTGATCCACCGCCTGGCCCGCCATGGCACACCACGACGGGCTTGCCATTGGGGTTGCCGCAGACCTCATAATAGATCTCGTGGATCGCTGATACTTTCAGGCGGCCGCGTTCATAGGGGTCGATCGGCGGGTAGAGGTTAAATTTCGTCATGTGTCTCGAGAAAGGCTTTGTCTGCGCGGCAAGTGTGATAGGGTTTAGAGACGGTTGCAAAATCCACAAGAAGCCATTGGCTCAGGTTGGACAAACTTTAAGACGGGTCATGTTGGATGTGCCGGGCAGGACACCGAACCAATGGCCGGGGCATAAGGTAGGGGCTATGAGTCTGGCGCTGCGTGTGAAGCGACCTGTTTTTACCATTTTGTGTGGCTTGTCACTGACGGCGTGTGCCTCTGTGAAGGTGTCCATGCCCGGATTTGCCGGCGAGGAATCTCAGGCCCCCGTAGCGCATTCCGAACGAATTGCTCTTAATGACGCGGCCAGTGCGCTGGCCGACCAGCCCTGGGGCAAGGTCGAAGATAGCGGTCTCGTCACTGTCCTTTTCGGCCGCCTGAAGGAGACAGAAGAAGACCGCGTCCTCGACCAGTATATAAGCCGAATCCGTACCTTTAACGCTGATCCCGTGACGGCCGTTATCGCCGATGCAGACAGCTCGCTCGCCCAGGCCCGCCGCGTGGCGGAAGCCGGTCGGCAGGCGGTGAATTCGATGCAGCCCGTCGCGTCCGATATCTCGACACTCGAAGACGCGATCAGCGAAGCCCGCGAATGTCGCAAGATGTATGTGCGTGCGCTGCAGCTTCTGCAGAAAGACGGCGCTGCGATCAGCGAATCGGATGTCGACATGATCCGTGACGCCTTCACCCAGACAATTGCCGATATCGGTCAGACCGCCGACGTGGTCGCCGATCGTGTGGCACTGGGTGAGAACAAGGATCGTCTGGCCCTGCCCACGACGGATCCGGTGGGCGGCAGCGATACTTACGACTGATAGTCGACGGCGACCTCAGGCGTCGCCAAGATCCCGCGCGACGGCGCGGACAATCAGGTCAATCTGTGCCCAGACTTCATCCTGCGTTCCCGAAAGCCCTGTCGGCCCGACCGAAATGGTGATGATGCCGTGAACCGCGGCCCACAAGGCTTTGGTCAAGGTGCGGTGCTTGGGGCTGTCCACATGTCCCTTGGCTTCGACAATCACACTCTCCAGCACCTCGAACAGCGCGCGCTGTTTCTCCAGATACCAGACCGGCACTTGTGACTTGCCGCGGCGGTTGAAGGCGAGAACCGCGCTCCACAGATCCTGCCGGTCTACGACAAAGTTCAGATAGGCGCGCCCCAGCGCCAGCAGCTGGTCTGTCGTCGACAGATTTTCTCTTCGCGCCTGTTCGCGCGCCGCGCTGATGATCTCGAGCAATTCGTCATAGACCTGCCCCCCGACGTGGAAGAGCAGCTCATCCAGGTGACCAAACAAATTGTAGACGGTCCCGACCGATACTCCCATTCGAACTGCGAGCACGCGCGCCTTGACCTGTTCGGGGCCCCCCTCGATGAGCAGGGCACGCGCCTCATCCAGCGCACTCGCTCTGAGGTCCTCTGTCGTCCGGCGGGGAGATGTCGTTCTGGCCATAGGCTCTTTTGCCCGGTTTGCGCCTTCCGAACAAGGTTCAATATTTGATCAGCCATTGCTCCCGCGCCCAAGTTGCGAGAGAGACGCGGCACGACGGCAGGAACGACCCAAGTGACAGATCATCAGCGCGACCAACCGCAAGGGCGGTACAATGTCCGGTGGACGCCGCTCAAGGGATTTGTGGCGCTTTATGCCGGTCAATATCTCTTCCTCGGCATGCAGCTGCCATTTTTCCCGGGCTGGCTGGATGAGCGGGGCTTTTCGGCGGCTTCGATTGGCTGGCTGACCGGCGGGGCACTTTGCCTTCGTTTACTGTTTGCGCCGGCCTTTGCCTACCGCCTTGAAAGTCTGGCGGACCCTCGAACCGGGATGCGCGGCGTGACCGCGCTCTTGGCCCTGCTGGCGCTTTGCCTGCTGACACCTGTCCCCAATAGCGTCGTGGCCGTGGCCGCGATTGGCATGCTGTTCCTGTATGGTCTGCTTGTCCCATTGTCCGACACCGCCGTTTTGCGTGCGGATCGGCGGGGTGAGCTCGCCTATGGCCGGGCTCGGGGCATGGGGTCGTTCTTCTTCATCGTCGCGAATCTCCTGGGCGGCTGGGCGATCAGTCAGGGCGGCGACAATGTCATCGTGCTCTGGATGGCTGCCGCAGCACTCAGCGCCTTTATCGCCACACTGTTTCTGCCGCGCGAGAAGGGGGCCGGGACAGGCGCCGATCGACCTCGGCCGTCTCTGGCGCTGGCGGCCAAGCTCTTCCGCTCCCGCTCATTCCTGCTGATGCTGTTTGCCAGCGGGCTGATCCAGGGATCTCACGCGACCTATTACACCTTCTCTGAGCTGCACTGGTCGGCGCTTGGCTATCCCAGCTATCTCATCGGCGCCCTGTGGACGACGGGGGTCGTGACCGAGATTGCGCTCCTGTTCTACATGAAGCCTCTGGTGACGCGGCTTGGGCCTGTCGCGCTGATCGGCGCGGGGGCCGTGGCGGCCATCATCCGCTGGCCGATTGCGGGGCTGTCCCCGCCCTTGGCCGTCCTGTTCGTCATCCAGACCCTGCACGCCCTGACCTTCGCGGCAACCTATGCCGGAACAATCGAATTTATCGGCCGCGCTGTGCCCGACGAGTACCGCACGACGGCGATGACCATCGTCGCGTCGCTGGGCATCGGGGCGGTCACGGGCCTCGCAGCCGTGGTAGCGGGCCAGATGTTCAGCGCCGAGGCGCCGTTGTATGCTTACCTGCTGATGTCGGGAATGGGCGGGGCCGCGCTGATCCTGACCGTCCTTCTGGGGCGCCGCTGGGACGGCGGCCCCCTTCATGCGGTTGCGCAGGACTAGAGGACGATGACGTCCGCAGGATCTTTCAGCGGCGTGCCATCGGTGCGGGCCGCGGTCAGCCGGTCATCGAACAGCTGGATATAGGCATCGGGCACCCCCGGAATGCCGCGCAGGCGCTGCAGCTGCACCGTGGTGGCCGCCAGATCGCCATTGCGCCAGGAGAGGACGAGCTCCCGCTGCGTGTCAGCCAGTTGCCGGAAGGCTTTGGAAGCTTTCAGGAACGGGTTGCCGACCAGACCGTACACGGTCCGCACGGGCGCTTCGGGGCCGGTCTTGACGATGTCGAGATCAAGAAACGCATAGTGATGGCGCAGAGCATCGAACACGACATCGTCGGCAATAATGGCAGGACCATATTGGCCCGCACGCTGGCGCAGGGCGCTGGCCAGCCGGACAGATTCACCGATGACGGAATATCGGTTGCGGTTGCCGCGGCCGACCGGGCCAGCGAAGCTTTCCGCTGATGCCAGGCCGATTTCCAGCGAGCCTTCGGCAAAGCCGTCATCGACCGAGCCGGCCGCTTCGCCCGCAAAGGCCGCGGTCTGAACGTTCTCGGACAGCGTGTTGACGTCGTCGATCATTTTCAGCGCGCAGGCGCAGGCTTTCTCGATCGGGCCAGAGATCTCATCGGGCACGTTCCAGTAGCCGAGCAGCCGGCCATCCTCACCAAAATCCACGGTCCCGCCATGGGCGAGAATGGTGCGTCGCAGGGCATCATTGGCGGAGGCCGTAAAGCGAATGAAATCGTCCGGACGCCCCTCAAACCGGCGCACGACAGCCTGAGGCAGGCGCAGGGCACAGGACAGGACCGTGATCTCCCGGCGGACACCGCGCAGAAGGACAGCGCCGCCGCGTGACTGCAGCTTGCTCATGGAGGATTGCGGCAGGGCGCCGTGGAAGGCGCCGCGCGTGAAATCATCCCGCACAAGCATATTCGCGATGACGGCCACGAGAACGGCCAGCGGCATGCCAACAGCACCGTAAATCATCGGGATCGGATCAATGAGCAGGGCCGACTGGGCGAAGGCCATGTAGCAGGCGGCAAAGCTGCCTATCGCCAGAGCAACGCTGATGGCAGCGGCGGTGCTGTGACGCAGGTAAAGTGCCGCGCCAATCGTGATGGCGCCGATGAAAAGCGCCCCCAGCGCCTCCACAAGAACGGTCCAACCGGGGCGCCGGGGGACCGCGCCCATCTTCATCTGCTCGGCGAACTGGCCGTGAATGGCGTTGATCGACATCCGACCACGGGCGGTTTTGACATCGGGACGCGTGGCAGACGTTTCGCCGACAAAGACGATCTTGTCGCGCAAAGGCTGGGTCCATGAACCGTCACCCTGCAGAACGCGCCAGGCCGGTACGCTGGGCAGATCGGTCTCAGGGGGCAGCCAGAGGCGGCCGGTCGCGGCGCGCTGAAGGGGGATGAACTGTTCGCCAAGACGGATCGCTGAGGGTGGTGAGCCGCCGGACTGCAGACTGCCAGACGAGGGCGTGACCTCGATCGTGTCGCCTGCCAGGATCCATCCGGCGAGGGCGGCAGATGGCACGGGCCGTTCTTCAACGGACCAGAGGACCGGCACGCGGCGGACGTGACCATCACCATCGACGGGCAGGGCGCTGACCGACAGAAGGGCGGTCTCGCTGAGCCCCGCATCGACCGTGTCATAAAGCGGTGCAGCGAGAAGCGCGAGGAAGCCATTGCCAGCTTCTGTCCTCAGGCTGATCCAGTCTTTGGGTTGGGTGTCGGCGCGCTGCCAGTCGGTCCGGCGGGCCGGTGTCTGACCCACCGACAGGGCAGTCGGGAAATTCAGCGCAGCAGCGGCAAGACCGGCATTATTGGTCGGCAATTGTGCAATTTCGTGCAGCGCATCGGCACGATCCCCGACATTTTGCCAGTAGCGGGCGACCACTTCGGGGGATAGGGGATCCTGTCCTTCAATCGGCACGGTCAGGACAACGGCCTTCGCGCCTGCCTCTTCTGCCGCATTGACGATGCCGGCATACGCGGTACGAGGCCATGGCCATGGCCCGATCCGTTCAAGGCTCTCCTCGTCGATTTCGATGAGCACAACGTCATGTGACACCGGAGCTATTCTTGGTTTAGCTCTTGAATATAAATCGAAAATGGCCTCGCGCGAATCGACCTTGGTCGACTGGGCTGTGGTGAGGGTATGCGCGACGACGGCCAGCAATAACAGAGCGGGCGCCGCCAGCAGATACCGTAATCGTTGCTGGAGCCGTTGTTGGAACATGCCCGACCCTTAAATAGACCAGGTTAACAGGAAGCGAGTGCCTGCCACACTCTTGCATCAGAGACGAGCGGAATTCGCGTGAACTGACAAGCCTTCACCGGCGATTCAGCCTTCTGTGTCATGGTCAACGAAAGGTTTGCGGCATCTGGCGTCGTTAAAATCGAAAAGGACAGGCTCGCGTACATGGGCGTAGCAAGTTTTGAGAGTGCGGAGAACGGCGAAGCCCTTCGGCTGATCGCCCGTGGCGCGTGGACGCTCGAGGATGGTTTGGCCAGCCTCGACCGGCGCCTGCGGGAGTTTACGGCCACGACCATGGACCGCCCGCTCAGCATCGACATGTCTGAGGTCGAACGTCTCGATACCGTTGGCGCCATGATGCTGCAGCGGGTGATGCGCGCCTGCGGCGAGCGTGCTGAGTCCACCGACCTTCTCCTTGGCTTTCGCGGCACGACACCGCGTCAGGAGCAGTTGCTGATCCGCGCCGGTGAGAACATGACGCCGTGCGATTTCGACGGCCCCCACCGGAAATCGTTTCTGTTGATGCTGGAGCGTCTGGGCCGCGGTACGGTTCACGCCGGTAATGACGCCCTGAGTATTCTGAGCTTTGTCGGCGCGGTCACCGCGCGACTTGGCGGGACATTCACCCATCCCCAGCGTTTTCGCCTGACCCCCATGGTGCACCACATGGAGGAGGCCGGTCTCGACGCCACGCCAATCGTCGGGCTGATGTCGTTCCTCATCGGTGCTGTCGTTGCCTTCATGGGCGCCAGGGTTCTGGCCAGTTTCGGGGCCTCCGTCTTCACTGTCGAACTCGTCGGCATCGCGGTTTTGCGCGAATTTGGCGTTCTTCTGACCGCCATCCTCGTGGCTGGCCGCTCAGGCAGCGCGTTCACGGCCCAGATCGGGTCGATGAAACTGCGCGAGGAAATTGACGCCATGGAAGTCATGGGGATCCATCCCCTCGACGCCCTCGTTGTGCCGCGCACGCTTGCCCTCATGCTGACCCTGCCGGTGCTCGCCTTTATCGCCTCGTTCCTGGGCGTGCTGGGCGGCGGTGTCGTCGGATGGTTGGCACTGGATATTCCGCCCACGCTATTTATGGCCCGGATGCAGGAGATCGTCGTCGTCTCCAACCTGATGGTTGGTCTCGTCAAGGCGCCGTTCTTCGCTTTCGCGATCGCTGTTGTGGGCTGTTATCATGGGATGCAGGTGGCCAATTCTGCTGAGGATCTTGGCCGTCGTACCACCATGTCCGTCGTCCAGTCGCTGTTCCTCGTTATTCTGATCGATGCGCTGTTCGCCATGTTCTTCCTGGAGCTGGGCATATGAGCGATACCCAAGATCAGAAAGAAATCGTCATCAAGGTGAGGGGCCTGGTGAACCAGTTCGGTCACCAGCGCGTCCACGACAATCTGGACCTCGATGTCTATCGCGGTGAGATCATTGGCGTCGTTGGCGGTTCGGGGACAGGTAAATCCGTCCTGATGCGGTCGATCGTCGGCCTGCGTCGTCCGCAGCACGGATCAATCGAGCTGCTCGGCCACGACATGATGAATATCAAGGACAAGGACCGCGCGGCGCTCAATCAGGATATCGGGCTTCTGTTTCAGGATGGCGCGCTGTTCTCCTCCATGACGGTGGCCCAGAACGTGATGGCCCCCTTGCGGGAGCATCTCGATATCTCGGATGCGCTGGCTGAAGAAGTGGCCGCGCTAAAGATCTCTCTTGCCGGGCTCGATCCATCTGCAGGGTCGAAATACCCGTCCGAGCTTTCAGGCGGCATGCGCAAGCGGGCAGCCCTGGCTCGGGCCATTGCGCTCGACCCGGAGATCATTTTTCTTGATGAGCCTACCGCCGGCCTCGACCCAATCGGCGCGTCCAATTTCGATGAGCTCATCATCGGCTTGCGGGATGCCCTCGGCCTGACCGTGTTCATGATTACCCACGACCTCGACAGCCTTTACCGGGACTGTGACCGTGTCGCCGTTCTGGCCGAGAAAAAGGTGATCGTGGCGGGACCGATCGACGAGGTCAGGCAATACGACCACCCTTGGGTCGAAGAATATTTCAGTGGCCCTCGTGGCCGTGCAGCCCTGTCGTCTATCGGTGGCAGAGCAACCAGTAACCCGCGCCCTGAATTGGGCGGGGCTTTGGAGTAGAAACCATGGAAACCCGTGCGCATTACGTCCTTATCGGCGCCTTCATGCTCGGCGGCATCCTGCTCGCCGTCCTGTTCACCCTCTGGCTGGGCAGTGTGGAGCGCGACTATGATGAATACGAGATCGTCTTCCGGCAGAAGATTTCCGGTCTGCAGGAAGGGGCCAACGTGCTCTTCAACGGCATCCGGGTCGGTGAGGTGACGGACCTCCGAATTGACCGAAACGATCCCAACCGCTCCATCGCGATTGTGCAGGTGGAAGAGGGCACGCCGGTGAAAACAGACACCAAGGTCGAGCTCGAGCTTGTTGGTGTGACCGGTCTGGCTGTCGTCCAGTTCAACGGCGGCTCCTCCCAACAGCCCCTTCTCAAATCCGTGTCCAGTACGGACCGTCCGGTCATGGAAGCGGACGTCTCGGGCATCGCTGCCGTCATCGAATCGTCCGGCGACATTGCCCTCAACGTCTCCCGCCTGTTGAGCCAGGAGAACGCCGAGGCCGTTACGCGCATTCTGGCGGATATTGAATCCGTGACCGACGTCATCTCCGACAAGGAAACCGAGATCAGCGTCCTGATCGATAATCTGAGCGTGGCCTCGGGCTCCATCCGCCAGTCCGCTGAGCGCCTCGACGCGACGATCTCGTCCTTCCAGAGCACGGCAGCGACCGTCGATACGATGGTGAAAGAGGATGCCCAGGCGCTACTCGACCAGCTTGGCGGAACCGCCGATGAAATCCATGCAATGGTGACCGAGGTCAACGATATCATCGCAGACAACCGGCCTGCCATTGACGCCTTTGCTCAGGAAGGGCTTGGTGCCGCGATGGGCGTTATTACACGCGCCAACCGGCTGGTGAATACGACAGAAGCCATCCTGCTCGAATTTGACCGCGACCCGACCCGTTTCCTCATCGGCGAAGGCCGTCCGACATCCAATTAAGGAGAGTCAGTCCATGACCTCGACCTATCTTCGTGTCCTGCCGCTTGCCCTGTTGCTGACCGGATGTGTGTCCCTTCTGCCCAAGGCAGGGGATCTGCCGCCCCGTCTGGCGCTCAATGCCGGGGAGCCTGCAACGGGCGAGCTGACCCCAGCAATCAATGCGACCCTGGTTGTTGGCGATCCTGACTCGGCGTCCGCCTACAACACGTTCCTCGTGGCCATCGCTCGGGGGCCCTATGAAATCCAGTATATCGAAAATGCGCAGTGGACGGACCGCGTGCCGGTGCTCGTCCGCCGCTTCATCGAACAGCGTTTTGAGAACCGGGCTCTGTTCACCGCCGTGGGGGATCGGGTCGATCTGCCCGTCTCAGATTTTGAGCTGCAGACGGACATTCGCAGTTTTGAAATCGATGAGACATCGGATCAGCCCTTCGCGCGCGTTACGCTCGGGGCCAAGCTGATTGACCGGCGCAAGAAGGTGCTGGGAACGAAGATCTTCTCTGAGCGCGTGCCGGTTCGATCCGCGGAACTTGGCGATCGCATCGACGCCCTGAACGAGGCGGCGACAGCGACGGCCGATGATCTGATCGAATGGACAGAGCGTCTTACGACTACAGCCACCAGCCCGTAAGCCGGTGGCATCAGATCTCAGGAAAAGTGGCCTACCGCACTGCCGGTCAGGACATAGAGACGGCCGATCGGCGCACTGAGATAGCTCTCAATCGCGGCTTCGCCGTCTTCATCGGCAGACAGCGGTTCGAGCAGGGTATCGAAATCATTCAGATACTCCGCAACGCGTTGCTTGAAGACCGGGTTGTTCACAACCTGCTCTGTGGCCGCGCTCTTCAGCTCTTCCGTATCGCCGGCGACGAGAAGGCGGGCAAAGATCTGGCGTTCGCCGCGCTCATACCGATCCAGCTGATCATGGGTCGGCTCCTGCACAAGTTGCGTGTACATCACGAGAGAGAAATTGTGGATGCGGCTGATCAGACGGTCCATCTCATCGGGCAGGTCTGATTGCGCTGACGGCTTGGGTGCCGCGGCCTTGGCGGACGCGGCGGCTTTCTCTGCCTGCACGGCCTGCTCAACGGCGGGCGACAATGGCTTCGGCGCGGCAGGCTTTGGTGGTGTCGGTTTCGGCGCTGCGGGTTGCGGTGCCGGGGCTGCGGCTTTCGCGACCGGTGCGGGCTTGGCGGCAGCAGGGGCGACAGGTGCCGCCGCGCGCTGCGGTGCGACCGTTGCATCGTCCTGGCCGGGCAGGGCCTCTTCGACGGTGGCCAGAATATCGCGCCAGGCGAGGCGACGACGATTGGCACCCACCGCCGTTTCATTCTCTGGCGCCGGTGCTTCATTGCGCGACGGGGTCGCCGACATCCGGCCAGCCTGTTCAGTCACAATCTTGGCGAGCCGATCGGCCCGTTTGCGCTGATCCTTGATCAGGGCTTCAAGCCGCGCGGACTGTTCGGCCAGCTCTGTCTGGACGGTCGACAGGCGCTTTGCGTTCTCATCAATGCGGTTGGCGATCGCACTCTGGCGTTCGGTCGCTTCCGCATTGGCGCTGGTCAGGTTCTCGCTGCGATCTTCCATGGCGGAGGCGAGCTGCTCAAACCGGTCCAGCGATTTGGCGGACACGGCTTCGAGCCGCTGCAGCTGGCTGCTCAGCTCCCGTTCCTTGTCGACGATGCGGGCTTCATAGCTGCCCTGTTCAGCCGCCGACATGTTGGAGCGTTCAGCGATTTTCTCGGCGAAGCGTTCAGCTTCCTGATTCATCTCTTCGGCCAGATCCATCAGGGCCCGGCGCTCTTTTTCAAGGCGCTCGGTGCTCTTGACCGTACCGCTCTCCAGCGCGCTGCTGGCGTTGTCGATGGCGCGCACCTGCTGGCGGATCAGGCTTTCCGCTTCGGCCAGGCGACCGATCGCTGTGTCGATTTCGGCGTTCAGGGCGCTGATCTGGGCGCGTGCGGCGGCGGATTGCGGGAAGGCGGAGCCTTCGCCCATGCCACTGAATGTCTTGTGCAGGCGCTGGGCTGCAGCTTCCAGCCGGGCACCGGCGGAGACGGCATAGCCCGCTCCAAGAATAAGGGCTGCGCTGCTGATCGCCAGCAGGAAGACCTCACCGGAATAGCCAAGGCGTATTGCAAAGGTGCCGGTCGTGGCCTGATGCACCATGGTCGTGCCAATCGGCCATGCCACAAGCCATGCGATCAGGAGCCCGCCGGCAAGGATTTTCGTTGCCGTCCAGATTTGTTTTGCAGAAGCTGAATTCACCCGTTGATCACCGGTGTTTTGATCCTCATCAGAAGCGACAGCAGGCGTTGCGGCCCCTGGCCGTACGGCAGATAAAGGCACGACATTACGCGCCGCCCCAAGGGCGTCAGACAGTTTGTACGTGCGTTTTTCTTCAGCCGCCATTGCGCTCTCCTTCGCCCCCTCAAGATCGCCCTACACCGATTATGCGGCGCCCGTCATCCCGTGTTTCCACGTGAGTTGTGCTGCCAGGTCGGTTTTGATGCGTCGTGCCGATTATCAGGTGGTGCAGGCGGTCGACGCGCGATACTCCGAAGGTGCAGCAGATGGTAATGACAGGTTAACGAGTGATTAACGTTCTCGTTCTGTTGTCTGTTTTCCGGGCGCTGCGTGGTTAAAACAGGATCAGGGTCGGTGAAACGACAAATCGAGGGGGCGACTGTGATGCGGCAGCCTGTCTGGCGACATAAACTGATCACCTTTGTCGAAGGCGCTGTATTTCAGAATACGGTGATGCTGCTGATCTGTCTGAACGCCATCGTGCTCGGCGTCGAGACACTGCCTGTGGGCAGAAATCATGCTGAACTGCTCAACATGGTCGACCAGACCTTTATTTCGTTTTTCATTCTTGAACTGGTCCTGCGCATCACCGCCTACGGACCTGCATTTTTCAGATCCGGCTGGAATATTGCGGACTTCCTGATCATCGTGACGTCGGCGCTGACCCACGCGACAGGTGTAGCCGCGTTCCGGGCATTCCGCATTCTGCGCCTCCTGCGGGTCGTCACGGTCATTCCGCGCATGCGGCTTGTCGTCAAAGCGCTGTTTGATGCCATTCCCGGCATTGTTTCGGTCGCCCTGGTGGCGCTGCTGATTGTCTATGTGTTCGCGGTCATCGCTTCGACGCTTTACGGGCCGACCCATCCGGCACTGTTCGGCGACGTCTTCACCTCGATGTACACACTGTTTCAGGTCATCACGCTCGAGGGGTGGCGAGACATTGCCGATGAAGTGAGTGAGGATCATAAATACGCGTGGGCGTTCTTTGTCATCTTCGTGCTGGTCGGGACCTTCACGATGCTGAACCTCTTCATCGCCATTGTGGTGCGTGTCGTCGAGGACGAAGCGGATGAGACCGAAGATCTTGTCCGCGATGAGACCAATCTGATCCTCGACAAGATTGCGATCGTGGCGGACCGTCTCGATACGATCGAGCAGAAGGTGGACGGCCTCAGCGGCTCTGCTGCCAGCTCGCCGGACGCTTCTCGATAAAGGCGGACAGACCCTCGCGCGCCTCGTCGGTGCGGCGAATACGGGCACTGGCCTTTGCCGCCTCATCGAGAATGGCCTGACCGACAGGCGCCTCGCCAAATGCATTGATGAGCGACTTGGTCTCCCGCAGGGACTGGGGACCGGCGGCCAATAGCTGCTCGACGAACCCGCCCACCGTTTCATCAAGATGCGCCCCAAGGCAGATGGCGTGCACGAGGCCAATCCGGCGAGCATCCTCCGCCGAGAAACTTTCTCCGGTCAGGAAATAGCGGCGCGCCTGATGCACACCGATGGCTTCGGTGACGAAGGGCCCGATCACGGCGGGGACCATGCCCAGCCGGACGGCGGGAAACGCGAACTGCGCTTCATCATCCGCCACCAGAATATCGCAGGCGACAGCCAGCCCGATCCCTGCGCCAAGCGCCGCGCCGTTGAT
Source organism: Parvularcula sp. LCG005 (assembly GCF_032930845.1). Lineage (GTDB taxonomy): Bacteria > Pseudomonadota > Alphaproteobacteria > Caulobacterales > Parvularculaceae > Parvularcula. Next base: position 813,751 of record NZ_CP136758.1, read on the forward strand.
CTTGGCGATGGTCGGTTTCGGGCAGGAGCGGATCTGGAAGAGAAGGTTGGCCAGCCGCCGCGCATCATCGGCCGACTTGCCCGCCGCCAGTCGCTCCATCCAGCTGATGTCGGTCCCGGCCGAGAATGACGGGCCATTGCCGGTCAGGATGACAGCCCGCACATCAGTGCGCCGGGCGAGGCTGACGATGGTCTGGGTCAGCTCGGCAATCAGTGCTTCATCGAGGGCATTATGCACATCGGGTCGGTTCATCGTGACCGTCACGATGCCAGCGTCCTCTGATTGGTCGAGAATGGGCGATGCGTTCATGATGGCGCTCCCTCAAGTGCGGTTTCAGGACGGGCTATACCGTCTCTTACGCGCTCGTGCGGTCTGATGTGCAAGCCACCTCGTCAGTGGGCGAGAGGTCAGCCGTGTCAGGCAGATCCCGGCGACAATGGCCAGGGCCGCCATATTCACCACCATCTCATCGACCTGCAGCGGGCCGCCGGCAGCGATCGAGAGGAGGATAAGGGCGCTTGCGACACCGGGCGCGCCGCCAAGCCAGACGAGGAACGTGCGATCCTGGGACGGTACATCGATGCCCTGCAGCGCCACAAAACGGGCAGCAGCCCTTCCAGCTACGACAAAGACAATAGCCGCCACCCAAAGCAACAGTTCAGGGTGCAGAAGGGTTGGCCCGATGACGAACCCGAAGGTCACCAGACCAATGGGTGTCAGAAGATGCTCGCCCGCCCGCCACAGGCGCGTACGCACCTCGCCTTTGATCGGGGCTTCGTGGCTGTACATGATGCCCGACGCCAGCGTGGCCATCACGGCATCGAGGCCGAGAAGGCGGGTGATGACATAGACGCCAGCGGCCACGAGGAACGGCATGACCGGCAGGGCCGCGGAGGAGGGCGGCAGCTTCCGTCCGGCCAGCAGGCCGATGGCACCGCCCACTGCGAAACCGGCGAGGGCGAGAAACAGGGGCTGTTCGTGGGGCGGTGTGCCGATGGCCGTGTCCGACGCCCCGGCTTCAATCAGCAGGACGAGGGGCAGGTAGAGAACCAGCGTGGTGGCGCCTTCGACCCGCGATGTAATCTTGGTGGCTTCATCAACAGGCGCTGTCAGGAGCGGCCCGGCGAGAAGCGGCGCCCCGCCCAGGAGGATAGCGGTCGAGGCGACGAACATGCTGAACACATCAAGACCTGGCACCAGCACAAAACCCGTGGCGATGAACATCAGCATGATGAGCGGCGGCGCGAAGAGACTGAGCCGGAAGGCAGCCGGAGAGACAATGCGCAAGCGCCCGATCCGACACTGCTGCGCCGCCAGAAACGCGAGAAGGGCGATGGCGAAATCGGCGACCAGCCTGATCAGTCCACCGTCGATCTCCGGCAGGCCCATGCGCTGATAGACAACGCCCAGCGCAATCGCGGCGAGCAGCGTCACAAGCGGGCGATCGGACAGGCGGCTCAACGCACCCCGGCGCATCGCCCCGAGAAACAGGGCGGCGAGAAAGATCAGGAAGATAGTGGTGTATAACGGGGTCATTCGGATGTGCTCTACCGCACTGTGACAAGCTTCGACAGCCGCGCAAAGCCTCTCACGCCCTAAAATAATCCCCATCGTTCTCCACACGATTATCCTGCCTGCCAAAAGCAACTGGCGAGGGTACCTGACAAATGACGAAATCCACGACCGCCTCCATCCAGCAACGACTTGGCAAAGCAATCGGTGATGTCGCGCCGACGCTGGCCGGTGCCCTTGGAGGACCCTTGGCCGGGGCTGCCGTAGGGACGATCTCGCGGGCCATTTTTGGCCGATCGGATGGCGATGTTGCAGGACTGGAAAACGTGATTCTGGCGCAATCGCCGGAGACGATGGTGGCCCTGCGCCGCGCCGAACTCGAGTTTCGGCGCGCCGTCATCGACGCCGACCTTGAAGGGCGACGCATTGCCGCAGACGATCGCGCCAATGCGCGGGCCCGTCAGATCGCGCTGAAAGACCTGACCCCAACCATCATGGGGATCACCGTCATCGGCGGCTTTTTCTTTGTTCTCTGCATCATGTTCTGGCGGGAGCTCCCGGCGGAAACTGACACGGAATTTTCCATCATGCTCGGCGCACTTGCGACCATGACCGCGGCCGTTGTGAATTACTTCTTTGGCTCCACCGCCGACAGCCGCGAAAAAACAAAAATCATGGCCGGTCAGCGTCCATGAAGACGCGCCGCTCCCTTTCAGGGGTTGCGGCCCGGGGGACAGCGACGCAAAAGCGCGTTCGCTTATGTCCAGACCTTCTTTACTCATCGTTGGCGGTGGCCTTGTCGGCCGGGCCCTGGCCTGGCGGATGGCAGCGCACCACGATGTAGCCCTCGTCACTGATGGGCAGGCAGCGGCCAGTTCGGCCGCTGCAGGCATGCTCGCGCCTGCGTTTGAGGCCCTGCATGACCGCGCGGTCCCTGCGCTGCACGCGCTGCTTGAAGACAGTCTGGCATATTGGGACGTCTTTGCGCATGATCTGATGGCGGCCAGTGATCAGAACATTGACTATCGTCGCAACGGCATCATCGGCATCGACTTTCCGCCCGGCGCCCTGCCGGGAGCGGTCGACATCCCCTTACCGGAAGGGATCCGAGGTACGCAGGCGGTATGTCTTGGCCATGAGGGACAGGTGGATCCGCGCCGTGTTCTGACCGCGCTGACGATTGCCTGTGAGCGTGCGGGGGTGGCATCCCATATCGGCCAAGTGGACGCGCTGGTGACCGAAGGCGGCGTTTGCCGGGGCGTGTCCCTCGATGATGGCACCCCCATGCTGGCGGACAGGGTAGTTATCGCGACTGGTGCGCGCGCCGCACTCGTCCCGCATTTGCAGGCGTTGATGGTCCCTGTTCGGGGGCGGGCATACCGAATCGCCCTGCCGGATCATGGGCTCGATCATGTTATCCGTACAGGGAGTATATACCTCTGCCCAAAGGCGGATGGTTCTCTCTATCTGGGGGCGACCGAAGAGACGGCGGACGGCGAAGACAATCGCCTTGATGATCTGTGGCAGGCGGGGTGTGAGCTGTTTCCTGCCCTTGTGGATGGACAGGTCACGGCCATTTTCGACGGACAACGACCGGGGATTCGCGGCGGTGAGCCGCGCATCGGTCGTGATGGTGACGTTGAAAATCTCTATGTCGGTCTGGGGCTGGACCGTAACGGCGTTCTTCTGACGCCGATTGTCACCGACCGGCTCGTCCGCCTGCTGACAGAAGACCAGTTCTAGATGTCTTCTGCCCGGCGGGCCTGACGCCGACGCCAGGCGCGTTTCCATGACCGTGGCCAGAAATGAGTGATGCGATAGCGGCGGCTGAGCCAGCTGGGCATGGCCGCGGGCTGATCGTCACGGTCGTCATCGCTGTCATCACCCGCATTTGAAGCGTGGTCCGGACGATCGGCCACCAGCGGCGCCATGACAACTGGCTCTTCGGCGGCGGCCTCTACCATGACGGGCTCGGCCTCTTCATGGGTCAGGTCCGGAAGTCCGGCCTCGTCGATGGCGGCTTCCACGGGGCAGGCAAGGTCCAGCTCGGAAAAGCCGTGGCTGTCGCCATTGTCGGTATCGCTCTCGTCAGGGGCTGTGTCCGGTGCCGGCTCGACGGCCACAGGCGCTTCGACGATATCGGTGGACAGGGCCTCGACATCAGGGGCCGCATTGTGACGCAAAAGATCGCTCATATCGCGCAGTTCGAGCGGCAACTCATCCATCAGGGAGCGGACAGGGCACTCCTGCGGCGTTCCCGATGCTGGCGTCATGGAGCGGACACGCTGGACGGCCGTGTTCTTGGCCACGGCGCCCGCGACGACAGAGCTCAATGTGGTGCGAAGCGTCGTCCCATACCCATCAAGGCGCAGGCCGTCGGCAAAATTGGTGGTCACGGCGATGCCGGGTGCCGCCTGGTCGAAGCCGCTGGTCATGGGAGTGCCATCTCCGGCCAGTAGCGGGCTCGCGTCGAAGTTCTGCTCCAGGCGACGCTGCAACAGGCGTGCGGAATCGGCGGCGAGCATGGCGGCGCGGCGTTCCTCAGCACGCTCTTGCTGTTCGGTCAGTTCCCGTTCGGCGGCTTTCTGCGCCTCTTGCGCAGCATGGAAGCGGCGCAGGGCGGCGCGCTTGGCTGCAACGATCCGGGCGCGGCGATTCTCCGTTGCCGTATCACGGGCGGTCTCTGCCTTTTTCAGGTCGAGCGGCTTGGTCGCTGGCTTCTCCGCCGTTGGGGCGGGGTCAGTAGTGGAGGCGGTATCGTCGGTGTCAGGGGCTTCGCCGCCAAGAGGACCCGCGCGCCCCAGCGCCTGACCCTGACCCGCGTCAAAGCCGACCGCTTTCAGCGCCGCGGCGGTGGCATCATCTTCGATACCGACGGCCACAACGCAAGCGCCTTTGCTCTGGGCAAATTCGATCAGCTCGGACAGGGCGGACAGGCCCGGACCGCCGCGGCTGGACCGCGCATAGCGCAGGATGTGGTTGCCGCCGGTCTTGATCTCCTGAAACGGAAACGGCTCCAGCGCCTGCATCGTCGCTGTCTCACGCGTGCGGACCTCGAGCGCCAGTTCACAGCCTGTGGCGGCGAGGCGCTCAAAATGATCCAGCTGCTGTAGCGACATCATTTCAGGGGATATCGGTGGACATTCCAGAACCAGTCGGCTGGCGGGGACGCCGGCATTGTGCAGGCACGCCTCGATATCCGCTGGCAGGGTGGGATCGGTCAGATCGCTGAGCCCCAGATTGATCGAGAGGCCGGTTTCGCCGCGGCCGTCCCATTTCACAAAACTGTCCACAGCCTGTTGCAGGACGTAGCGGGTCAACTCGCCGATACGGCCCTGGGCTTCAAAAAACTGGATGAACGCGCCGGGCGGCAGATTGCCAAGACCCGGATGGTCCCAGCGCACGAAGACTTCATGGCGCAGAAGGCTGCCATCCTCGAACGACTTTATAGGCTGGAAAACGGTTTCCAGATGGGCGTTCGCCAGTGCGTTGTCGATGTCGACTCTAGTCAGACGAACGGCACGAGCGCTCATTCTCCACCCATCTTTTCCGGAAGTGTGACCATAACAATCAATTTGTTAATGGCGCCTAAAACATTAGGTCCACCCCTGTCCACGGCGAGTTGCCCACCGATTAAGGCCGAATTATAGCGTTAACGCGTTGAAGAAAACCAGTTTTTTCCACAAGGCGTCAGTATTGGAACTGTTCCTCGAGGATTCGCTCTTCCAGACCTGCCCCCTGATCGAACAGCAGGCAGAGCTCAATATCATCGGCAATGGCCACTTTCACGCGCTCCACATCCCGGATCTCGATATTGTCAGCAGTCGCCGCGACGGTTCGAAAATCGGCGTCCTGCACCTCGAATTCCACCGCCGCTTCGTAGGGCAGCAGTGCACCGCGCCAGCGGCGCGGGCGGAATGGGCTGATCGGGGTCAGTGCGAGAAGGTTCGATGTAATGGGCAGGATCGGCCCATGGGCCGAGAGGTTGTAGGCCGTTGAACCCGCCGGTGTGGCGAGCAGGATGCCATCGCAGATCAGCTGATCCATCTGCACCTGTCCATTCACGCGGATCTTGATCCGGGCCGTCTGGCGGGTTTCCCGCAACAATGCGACCTCGTTGAAGGCCATGGCCTCATGGCTCTGGCCGCTGCTATCGGTCGCGTTCATGCGCAGGGGGTTGATCACCACCGGGCCCGCGACGGCAATGCGGTCGCGAAGATCAGACAGGCGATGCTCGTTCATGAGGAAGCCGACCGTGCCGCAATTCATCCCGTAGATCGGTTTGGGATCAGGCATGGTGTGGCGGAGCACTTCGAGAAGAGTGCCGTCACCGCCGAGGGCAACAATGACATCCGCTTCATCGCGGTCCACATCGCCATATCGTTTGACCAGCTCGGCACGCGCCTCTTGCGCCTTGGGGCGGTCGCTGGCGGCGAAATGCAGCTTCTCGGTGGCTCGTTTATCGCTCATGCCCGCTCTTAAAAGATATGCCGTGCCGCGGATAGGGGCTTGGTCGATACGATGGTGCGGCCTACGTTCATACAGGCGAACACAGTGCACCAATGGAGACCTGTACGATGGACGGATCCACGACCGCCACAAGCCAGCCGGCCATGTCAACGGGGCTGACCGGCCCCGCGCTCGACCCCCGCGATCTGCCCAGCCTGAAAGGGCAGGTCAGCGATGAAGAGTGGCGTATCCGGTGCGAATTGGCGGCAACCTACAGGCTGGCGGCCCTGTTCGGATGGGATGATCTTATCTTCACCCACATCTCGCATCGGTTACCCGATGAAGATGGCGAGCCGCGCTTTCTGATCAATCCGTATGGACTGCTGTTCGAAGAAATCACCGCATCCAGTCTTCTGAAAATCAATATGGATGGTCACAAGATCACCGATAGTCCCTATGCGGCCAATCCGGCGGGGTTCACGATCCATTCCGCCGTCCATGCTGCGCGCCATGACGCCATCTGTGTCCTTCATCTGCACACGCCGTATGGTGTCGCGGTCTCAGTGCAGGAAGACGGTCTGAAACGCTACACTCAGTTTGCGCTCGTGGTACATGATGACCTTGCCTATCACGGCTATGAAGGCATTGCGCTCAACCTTGATGAGCGTGAGCGCCTGATCGAGGACCTGGGCGAGAAGAACTGCATGTTGCTGCGGAACCACGGTACGCTGACGCTCGGTGCCAATTGCGGTATCGCTTTTGCGCGCATGTATTTTCTGGAGCGGGCCTGTGAGACGCAGATTCTTGCGCAAGCTGATAAACGCAAGCGCCTGACACAGGAGAACGCCAAGATGGCGGCGTTGGTTGCCAGCCAGGCGGCGCCGGGCTTTGTCCCCGGTATTGGCGATCGGCTGCTCTGGCCCGGTCTGTTGCGCCGATTGGCGCGGAATAATCCGGGCTGGGATCAATAAAAAAGGCCGGGATCAATCCCGGCCTTTCGTCATTCTTGCGACTGGTGATCAGCGCTGGTTCATCGGGACAAAGTCGCGACGGGCTGCGCCGGTATAGATCTGACGTGGACGGCCGATCTTCTGGTTCGGGTCTGACAGCATTTCCTGCCACTGGGCTATCCAGCCAACGGTCCGGGCCAGGGCGAAGAGGGCCGTGAACATGTCGGTCGGGAAGCCGAGCGCCCGCAGCGTGATACCGGAATAGAAGTCGATATTCGGATAGAGCTTTTTCTGGACGAAATATTCGTCTTCCAGCGCAATGCGCTCCAGCTCCTTGGCCACGGCGAAGATCGGATCTTTCAGCTCAAGAGCGTCAAGCACTTCGTTGGTCGCCTTTTTCATCACAGAGGCGCGGGGATCGTAGTTCTTGTAGACGCGGTGCCCAAAGCCCATCAGGCGGAATGGATCGTCCTTGTCCTTGGCGCGCTTGATGTATTCAGGGATCCGGTCAACCGTACCGATTTCCATCAGCATGCGGAGGGCGGCTTCGTTGGCGCCGCCATGGGCAGGGCCCCATAGGCAGGCGATGCCGGCAGCGATACACGCGAACGGGTTCGCACCGGAGGAGCCGGCGAGACGCACTGTCGAGGTCGACGCGTTCTGCTCGTGGTCCATGTGCAGGATGAAAATCTTGTCGAGTGCCGAGGCGGCAATCTTGTTGATCTCATATTCTTCAGCGGGAACGGAGAAACACATCTGCAGGAAGTTTTCAGTGTAGCTCAGATCGTTCCGTGGGAAGACGAAAGGCTGACCAACATTGTATTTGTGCGCCATGGCCGCAATCGTCGGCATTTTGGCGATCATCCGGTGCACGGCGATATTGCGGTGCTCTGGATCGTGGATGTCGGTTGAGTCGTGATAGAAAGCGGACAGGGCGCCAACGGCACCGCACATCACGGCCATCGGGTGCGCATCACGGCGGAAGCCGTTGAAGAAATTCTTGAAGTGCTCATGCACCATCGTGTGATAGGTGATGTTGTCCCGGAAATCGGTCAGACCGTCGGGCGTTGGCAGTTCACCGTGCAAAAGCAGATAGGCTGTCTCGATAAAATCAGATTGCTCGGCAAGCTGGTCGATCGGATAGCCGCGGTACAGAAGAATGCCTTCGTCACCATCAATATAGGTAATCTGGCTCTCGCAGGATGCAGTGGACGTATATCCTGGATCGAAGGTGAACTTGTCGAGCTGCTTGCCCAACGAGCGAATATCGATGACGTCCTGGCCGTGGGTGCCCGAGTAGACCGGGAACTCGACACCGTCGAGGCTCACCGCACCGGACTGTTTTAGTTTACTTTCCATCTTATCGCTCCATCCAAAAATATGGTCTTCGCTTTATCGTACTGCGACATATAGCTGTCCGCCCGAACGGGCCAACAGCCGTTTGCCGCACCGAATTGTGCGTCGCGACAATAGTCTTTCAAATCTGGTCCGCAAGTCTCGCGAGCGTTTCCTCTTTCCCCAACGCGTAAAGAGTGTTGCCCAAGCCCGGCGAAGGGTGTCCGCCGGTGACTGCGGCCCGGATAGGCGGGCCAATCTTACCAAACGACAGCGACCGTTCTGCTGCATAATCCTGCAACTCCTGGTCGATAACTGTCGCCTGCCACGACCCTATAGCGCCAAGCCTATTGCTAATGTCTTTAAGGATAATATCGGCGCCACCCTGTTTCAGCGGTTTTGCCGCCTTTCCGGTGATGTCGAGCGGCCGAGCGGCAAGAAGATAGGCGGCAGCGTCCGGAAGGTCCGAGAGAAGCCGGCAGCGCTCCTTCAACTGGGGTGCACCGCGATAAAGTCGCTCCATCTGCGCGTCTGACGGCCCCTTGGGCAGAAACTTGACGCCCCCGTCGATAAACGCACCGTCCTCCATCTGCTGCAGATAGTAGGCATTTGTCGCGGCCATTTTCTCAGGGTCGAGCCGCGCAGCGGATTTTGTGATCCCGCCAAGGTCAAATAGCTTCAGGGCCTGCTCGCGCGGTATGATCTCGTCATCCCCATGGGACCAGCCAAGGCGCAACAGCCCGTTCATCACCCCCTCGGGCAGATATCCCTGATCGCGATAGGCCTCGACCCCGAGCGCACCGTGACGTTTCGACAGCTTCTTGCCGTCCTCGCCATGGATCAGCGGGATGTGGGAGAATATCGGGAGGTCCCAGCCCAGCGCGTCGAATAGCTGCTTCTGGCGACCACCATTGATCAGGTGATCATCGCCGCGAATGACGTGGGTCACGCCCATATCATGGTCGTCGACCACCACGGCCAGCATGTAGGTTGGCGTGCCGTCGGACCGCAAAAGAACCATGTCATCAAGGGCATGGTTGGGAAAGCTCACTTCGCCCTGAACCTTGTCCTGCAGAACGGTGTGACCCTCCAACGGGGCTTTGAGCCGCACTGAATAGGGGCCATCGGGTGTCGGTCCGGTATGATCGCGCCAGGGGCTCGTGAACCGTGTGTTGCTGTCGCGGGCTGTCTGCCGGGCGGCTTCAAGCTCATCACCGGCCAGCCAGCATCGATAAGCATGGCCAGTGTCGAGCAGGGATCGCACGGCCTCAGCATGGCGTTCCGCCCGCTCAAACTGGCTGATCGGCTCACCATCCCAGTCGAGGCCCAGCCAGGTCAGTCCGTCCGTGATGGCCTTCACCGCGTCGGCATTGTGACGCGCCCGGTCGGTGTCCTCGATACGCAGCAGAAATTGTGAGCCGGGTGCCGCCTGAGCCCCACGGGCATAGAGCCAGTTGAACAGCGCGGTCCGCGCGCCACCGATATGCAGATAGCCGGTGGGTGAGGGGGCGAAACGCGTCACAATACGCTGGCGGTCTGCCATGGCGGCTCCTTCGGTCTGGAAAGTGAGAGGGTCCTAAGCGGGACCGGCGGAATTGAAAAGGGACCGGCCCCCACTGCGATAAATGCTATTATTTGCGGTTCGCCAGCGCGATAGTATCTCTCCTTTCACGTGACAGGGGTGGGCATGAGGGAACGCCTGGCGAGATGGGCGGTGATGGAAGCGGGCAGGCTTATTCTGTGGGCGCCGGTCTTCATGATTGTCGGCATCGCAGTCTATTTCTCGCTTCCCCAAGAGCCGGCTTTCCAGTGGGGAGGCGTCGGTCTCGTCTTTTCAGCGGCGCTGTCCGTCTTTGCCCTCAGGCGGCGCTGGGGCGTTGCGGCGTGGTGGGCCCGGGCCGTCTTCATGTTGATATTGGGATTTGCGCTGGCGCAGGTCAGGACAATGTCAGTGACGGCCCCCATGATCATGCAGACAACGGACATCCTGCCGGTTGAGGGCTATCTGGAACGGATAGAGCAGCGTCCAGGCTCCCAGCGCTGGACCGTCCGGACGACCCGTATCGGCGGTATGCCGAGCGAGACATTGCCCCATCTGATCCGGGTGACGAGGCGCGGGTGGCCGGGGGAAGCGCGACCGGGAGACCTTGTGTCTTTCCGCGCCAGTCTGTCACCGCCGCCGGCACCGGCACTGCCCGGCGGCTTTGATTATGGGCGGCAACTGTTCTTTGAACGGATAGGCGCGGTGGGCTTTTCTGTCACGCCATCGCGAACGATGTGGCGACCCGAACGACCGCCGCTGGCCGCCCACATCGACGATCTCAGAACGCGTATTGCAGATCGCATTATCGAGAAAGCAGGCGACCGGAACGGCCCCGTTCTCGCTGCCCTTGTCACAGGCCAGCGGGAGCGGATCGATCCTGACATCGTTGACCAGTTGCGGGATACGGGCCTCGCGCACCTTCTGGCGATTTCCGGCCTGCATATGGGTCTCGTTTGCGGCTTTATCTATTTCGGGGTCAGGACCGTCCTGGTACGGATTGAGGCGCTGGCGCTATACTATCCGGTGCGCAAATGGGCAGCGGTGGCGGCGCTGCTGGGCGGGACAGTCTACCTGTCACTGTCGGGCGGCGCCTGGTCAGCCCAGCGCGCCTATATCATGGCGGTCATCAGCTTTGGCGCCATCCTGTTCGACCGACAGGCCATCAGCCTGCGGAACGTGGCTTTCGTCGCCATCATCATTCTGGTCATGCGGCCAGAGGCGGCGATGTCGGCCGGGTTCCAGATGTCATTTGCAGCGGTCACAGCGCTGACCGCGACCTATCTTGCCTGGAACCATAAAGGACGACGGGCGCGGCGCGGTCTCCTGTCGCGCGCCGGACTATTTCTTGGGGGGCTCAGCACCACCAGCCTGATCGCCGGCCTGGCCACGACGCCCTTTGCCATCTTTCATTTTCACCGGGTGGCCCATTTTGGTCTGCCGACGAACATTCTTGTCATGCCCATCGTGACAACGGCGGTCATTCCGGTCGCCGTCCTTGGACTGATGGCCATGCCGTTCGGCCTGGACGGACCGTTCTGGTGGGTGGCGGCGACCTCCATTGAAGTCGTGCTGACAATTACCGGGAAAATGGCCGCGCTGCCCCATGCGGTTGGTCTCGTGCCCCAATGGCCGGGCAGTGCCTTTGTCCTACTGGTAGGCGCGCTACTCGCGCTCTGTCTGCTGCGCGCGCCCTGGCGCTGGGCCAGTGCGGCGGCGCTACCTGTTGCTTTCCTCCTTGTATGGATGACGCCGCGACCTGTGCTCTTCGTCGCCGAGGAAGCGGCGAATGTCGGCTTCAGACCGCCAGCGGTGCAGACGCTCCACGTCGCCAATCGTCGCCGGGAACGCTTCGCCATGACCCAGTGGCGGCATTATTTCGGCCTTGATCCCGACGCCCGGCTGTCCGCCCTGACGGATCTGTGTCGGGAAGACCGCTGTCAGGCCGAAATGGAGGGGCCGTATCGACTGAGCGTGGCCACGACGTCCGAGGCGGCTGCATTGGCCTGCCGCGAAGATGATGTGGTCATCGCCGTCCTGTGGGAAGAGCGCGGCCTGCGTCGCTCGTGCCGCGCGCTTCTGTTCACGGCCGACAGCGTGTCGCGAACCGGACCGGTCAGCGTGCTGGCATCGGCAAAGGGCCTGCAGGTCCGGACGGTGAATGACTATCGCGGCAACCGTCCGTGGACGCACGGCACACGCTCCTCACCGTCCACGGGCCTTGGAGGCTGATGCAAGATCAGGCGAGGGGCGGCCGGCTCGCAAACATCATGTAGTTGACGGACATGTCTTCGGTCACCTTCCAGGCATCGGCAAAGGGCTGATAGCTGACACCATTCAGGCTCTCGATCTTCAGACCCGCTGTCTCCAACGCCTTGCGGACTTCGGATGGTTTGACGAATTTGCGCGGATCATGCGTACCCGGCGGCAACCAGCGAAGAACATATTCTGCGCCGATCTTGGCGGTCAGCAGGGCCTTGGCGGTCCGGTTGATCGTCGCGACGCCCATCATGCCGCCCGATTTCACGAGGGCGGCCGACTCGCCAAGGAACAGATTGATATCGGCGACATGCTCCACAACCTCAAGATTGAGAACGACATCGAACGGCGCTTCGCCGCTGGCCACCAGATCTTCAACGGTCGTGTGGCGATAGTCGATGTCGACATTATGCTCCATCGCATGGGCCATGGCCGTCTTCACATTTCGCTCTGCCGCATCAATGCCGACCACCGTCGCCCCAAGGCGGCGCATGGGTTCGGACACAAGGCCGCCGCCACAACCGATATCCAGCAGGCGGAGACCTTCCAGCGGCTTTTTCGCCGTGCGATCTAGGCCGAAATGCCCGCAGATCCGATCCTTGATCAGGGTCAGGCGCACGGGATTGAATTTGTGCAGCGGTTTGAACTTGCCGGTTGGGTCCCACCACTCGGCCGCCATCTTCGAAAATTTGTCGACTTCTGCTGGGTCGATGGTCGTCTGGCCGGTCATTTCGCCCGTTTCCTCTCGTCTCGTGATAGCTGGAACCGATCCTTGGTCCTCAAGCTGTCTAAAATAGACGTTTATGCCAAAAGCTGAGCAAAAACGTTCCAAAAGTAATTTATCCTTCGGCCCGTCACCGCTTGCGGTGGTGGACGTCATCCCTTAGCTAGGCTGCTCTTTGATGGAGACGAAGGAAGATGTTGTGCGTGTTTTAGACGCATCCTTGTCGCTACGCGACCGTTCACCTCACGCTGATCGCCTGGTGATGAAATTCGGTGGGACGTCCGTGGCGACTGTTGAGCGTATCGAGCGCGTGGCTCGCCACGTTATCGCGGCACGCAAGGATGGTTACAAGGTGGTGGTCAATCTGTCGGCCATGGCGGGGGAAACCGATCGCCTCGTTGGCCTGACGGAAATGGCGGGTCGGGGCGATGTGTCTCGTACGGCGGATTACGATGCCGTGGTGTCGACGGGAGAACAGGTGACCGCCGGGCTTCTGGCGATCATTCTGCGGCGCCAGGGAATTCCCGCGCGCAGTTTCGCCGGATGGCAGGTGCCGCTGGTGACCGATGACACTCACGGTTCAGCCGAGATTATCGATATTGATGCGACGGCGTTCGAAACCTCGTTTGAACGGGGTGAGGTGGCGGTTGTCGCAGGATTTCAGGGGGTGACGGCTGATGGCCGCGTGACGACGTTGGGCCGTGGCGGCTCTGACACCACCGCGGTTGCCTTCGCCGCTGCGATCAATGCGGCGCGATGTGACATCTATACCGATGTGGATGGGGTCTATACAACGGACCCACGCATCGTGCCTGACGCGCGTCGCCTCGACCGTATTTCTTTTGAAGAAATGCTCGAAATGGCATCGCAGGGGGCCAAAGTGCTCCAGACCCGAAGTGTTGGCCTCGCCATGAATCATGGCGTGCAGGTTCGCGTACTGTCCAGTCTGTGCGAGCCCGGCGAAAAGGCCGCCTGTACGATTATTGTTGATGAGGATGACATCATGGAACGCCGTGTCGTTTCCGCCGTGGTGCCGAGCCGCGCCGAAGCCAAGATCAGCCTGCTGGGTGTGCCGAACATTCCTGGCCGCTCCGCCATTATCTTTGCTGCCCTTGCGGACGGCAAGGTGAACATTGATATGATTGTCCAGAGCCAGGCCCGGACCGGCGAAGCCGCCAACCTGTCCTTTACCCTGAAGGAAGGCGACGTTGCGCGCGCTCTGGCCGTACTGGCAGAGTACAAGGACGAGATCGGGTTTTCCGATATCGTCGCCGATCAGAACGTGTCCAAGGTGTCGATCATTGGCGTAGGGATGAATGACCATTCCGGCGTTGCGGCGAAGATGTTCAAGACGCTGGGGGACCGGTCGATCAACATTCAGAATATCTCCACGTCGGAAATCAAGATTTCCGTGCTGATCCCCAGCGAATATACCGAACTGGCTGTGCGGGCCTTGCACGACGCCTTTTCCCTGGGTGAGGTGCGATAGGCTTTCATGCCGCCCACCAGCGATACCGGATACGAACCGCGCATGCGGTCAACGCCGAGGAGCCTCCTCAAGCGTATCCGTGAAGTCATGGCCGAAGAGACCGCGCCCCAGGCGCGGCTCGACAAGCTGGTCTCGTCCATCGCGGCCAATATGGTGGCGGATGTCTGCTCGATCTATGTCCGGCGCTCCGATGATGTCCTCGAACTGTTCGCGACTGAAGGCCTGAACCGCAGCGCCGTTCATAATACCCGTATGGGGATCAATGAAGGTCTCGTCGGCTGGGTGGCGACGCATCGGCGCTCGATCAAGCTGCGCGACGCCAAGACTCATGAGGCCTTTTCCTATCGTGAGGAAACGGGCGAAGATCCGTACAATGCGTTTCTCGGTGTACCGATCATCCGGTCGGGCCAGGTTCTGGGGGTGCTCGTTGTCCAGAACGCGGCGTTCCGTGATTTTTCCGAAGAAGAAGTAGACGTCGCGCAGACGGTCGCCACGATCCTTGCGGAAATTGTCTCGACGGGTGAGCTGCTGGAGGAGCGCGACCGGCAGGATGTCGAGGCGCTGCTGCACAAGCCTGATCACGCCATGGGCACGCCGATTGTGGCGGGCATTGCCCTTGGTATTGTCGTGCGGCGTGACCCGGTCATCCGGGCCCATCCGACATTCGGCTCGAATGTCGCCGAGGAAAAATCCCGTCTCGAAGAAGCGGTCGCGTCGGTGCGAAAGTCCGTTGACGACATGGTCGCTTCGGACAAGGCGCAGATCGGTCCGTCCAAGGAAGTTCTCGAGGTCTTCCGCCTGTTTGCCTACGACAAGGGCTGGGTGCGCCGGCTTGAGGAAAAGGTCCTGTCCGGCCTTTCCGCTGAAACGGCTGTCGAGCAGGTGCAGAAAGAAAACCGCGCGCGCATGCGGCAGGTGACGGATCCGTATCTTCGTGAACGGTTCCACGATCTTGATGATCTGTCCCGGCGTCTGATGCGGGCGCTCTCAGGTGAGACGGCCGACGCCCAATTGCCCGAAGGCGCTGTCCTCCTCGCCGACTCGCTGGGTCCGGCGGAACTTCTTGAACTTGACAGTTCAAAGCTGCGGGGTCTGGTGCTGGCGGAAGCGGCCACAACTTCGCATGCGGCCATTGTCGCGCGGTCCATGGGCGTGCCCATGGTGGCCGGGGTCCAGGATCTGGTCGACAAGGCCGCGCCGGGCGACACGATCGTTCTTGATGGCGGTACGGGCGAGGTTCACCTTCGTCCGTCAGCGGACGTTCTTGAGAGCTTTGATGCGCGGGCACAGCTGCGGTCCCAGGCGCTCGCGCGCTTCAATGCGGAAAAAGATGCCCCCTCCATCACCGCTGATGGTGTGCCCGTTGAGCTCCAGATGAATGCTGGCCTTCTTCTGGACATGGCACAGCTGAAAAACACCGGCGCCAAGTCCGTCGGCCTGTTCCGGACGGAGCTGCAGTTCCTCCTGGGGCGCGGCCTGCCCACGGCGGCAGCACAGGAAGCGCTTTATTCACAGGTGCTGGACGCGGCCGAAGGCCGGCCGGTGATCTTCCGTACAGCCGATATCGGCTCGGACAAACGGGCGGGCTATATGGATATTCCGCAGGAGGCCAACCCGGCCATGGGCTGGCGCGGCCTGCGGATGACCATGGACCGCGAAGGCCTGATGCGCACCCAGATCCGGGCGCTGCTATCCGCGGCCAGCGGTCGCGACCTGCATTTCATGCTGCCGCTCGTCACCACGGCGTCGGAAATCGAACTGGCCAAGGGCATCATCCAGAAGGAAGTTGCCCGGCACCAGAAGCGGGCGCCATTGCCCACCAATATTTCCATGGGCGCGATGATTGAGATTCCATCGGCGGCCTGGGATGCGAAAAATATTGCCGCGGCGTGCGATTTTGTGTCCATCGGCGGTAATGATTTGGCGCAGTTCTTCTTTGCTGCCGACCGCGAAACAGAGTTGGTGAGTTCGCGCTATGATCCGCTGTTGCCGTCTTTCCTGTCTTTCCTGCGAGAGACTATTCGCAGCGTGAAATCCGTCGGTGTACCGATCGGCTATTGTGGTGAGCAGGCGGCGGACCCCTACATGGCGATGTGTCTGATTGCCTTTGGCGTGGATCGACTGTCCGTATCGGCGGGGGGTGTCGGTCCGCTCAAAGGCATGATCCGCAGTCTCGACGTCGGGAAATTCGGCGAGTTTCTCGATCCGCTGCTGGAGCAGGGCGGCGCCAGCCTGAGGCCAGCTCTGGTCGATTACGCCCGCAAGGCGGGCCTCGACCTCGCCTGACATGGTGGGTGTCGCTATGGCCCTGAGCTGGTGGCGAGCCCTTTTCGCGAAAAAGCCAGCGCCTCCTTCCAAGGATCGCTGCTGCATCTGTGGCCAGCCGTCCGGAGCGTTCGAGGCATCGGGCACAGTTCCGCCGGGTTTCAGCACGGACGGCGTTGTGGGCCTTGGGCAGCGAGAGAATGATCTGTGCCCGTCCTGTTCTGCTGACAGTCGCGAGCGGCTGCTCTTCGCCTATGTCGAACGGTTCGTGCGGGACCGACGGCCAGCGTCCGTATTGCACGTCCGGTGGCGGGAGGGGCAAGCCAACTGGCTGGGAAAACTCGCGAAGGACAACGTTACGACCGTTACGCCTTGGCGTGAGCGGGAGGGGCCGGTGCATGGCGACACCTCCGCTGAACTTCTCAAGCTGCCGTTCAATGACGGCGCATTCGACCTGATCGTCTGTGCTGATGTGATGCAGCGTGTGTCCCATGACCGGCGGGCATTGATCGAACTGGGCCGGGTGCTGGCGCCAAGTGGAATGATCGTGGTGCAGGTGCCGTACACGGATGATGGGCGCCTGACGGATGAGGATTCCCAGATCATCGCGCCAGAAGACCGCATTGCGCGGTTCGGAGACAAATCCTTCGTGCGCCTCTACGCGCTCAATGATTTTCGCGCGCGTATCGGAATGGCGGGGCTGGAAACCAGTCTTTACGACGCCTTTGCCGATGACGAGCCAAGGGCGACCGCGCAACGCCTACACCCCTCGGACCGACTGATCCTTGTGGGACGACCGGCGACCGGGGGGTGATCCGGCCGCCCTCTTGCGGCGTGGCCTATTTGCCGAGCAGCTTGCTGGCGATCTCGTCAGGAGAGAACGGGAACACGATCGTGTTCGTCTTGTCCGACGCAATTTCCTGCAATGAGTTGAGATAGCGCAGCTGCATGGCGCCGGGTGAGGTCGCAAGGACCTCTGCCGCCTGAGCAAGCTTGGTCGAGGCCTGGTATTCACCATCGGCCAGAATGACCTTGGCCCGACGTTCGCGTTCGGCCTCGGCCTGACGGGCGATGGCGCGGATCATTGATCCGTCCACGTCGACATGCTTGATCTCCACATTCGCAACCTTGATGCCCCAGGCCTCGGTCTGCTCATCAAGGATGTGCTGGATATCCTTGTTCAGCTTGTCCCGCTCCTGCAGCATCTCGTCCAGTTCGTGCTTGCCGAGGACGGACCGCAAGGTGGTCTGGGCCAACTGGCTTGTCGCGGTCTGATAATTCTCGACCTGCACCACAGCACGGACGGCATCGATGACGCGGTAATAGATGACGGCGTTCACCTTCACCGACACGTTGTCGCGAGAGATCACGTCCTGGCTCGGCACATCGTGGACAAGCGTCCGCATATCCACCTTGCGCATCTGCTGCACGACGGGGATCAGGATGACGATACCCGGACCGATGCCGCGCTTGGAGACGCGGCCAAGGGTGAAGACGACGCCGCGCTCATATTCCTTCAGGATCTTGAAGATCGAGCTCAGGAACCAGACGAGGAACAGGACGAGCGGGATGGCGACCGGTAACAGTTCAAAGGACATGGTCTATTCTCCAGAAGCGATCGATGTCGCCGTTATGAATTGGCGCTGCGTTGGGGACGGAAGGATTGAAGGAGGCGACTGGCCCCTGATCCGGAAGCGGCAGCGCGCTTGATGATCAGCACGATGCCATCGACATCGACCACGCGGATCCGCTCCTCAGGCTGCAGCGGTTCTTTGGACCGGGCACGCCAGCGTTCGCCATCGACAATGACAAACCCTTCGCCCGTGTCAGCATCCCAATCTTCGACCCGGCCTTCCCGGCGGCGAATCGCTTCCTGACCGATGAGGGGGCCATGCCCGCGCGAGCGGATGACCGCGAGGGCGACGGTGACCAGAAGGATGCCCATGGCGATGATCGAACCGGCGAGCAGCCCTTCATTCACGCGCAGATCTTCCGGGAACAGCGTGTAAAGCCCGAAGCCAAATAACGATATGCCGGCCAGACCGACCAATCCGAATGTCGGCGTGAATATCTCCACTGCGATAAGCACCATGCCGAGGATCATTAGCCCCAGTTTGAGCTGATCGAATGGCAGGACCTGGAATGAGTAGAAAGCGAGGAGTAGCGAGACCGCACCAACCGTCCCGGGGAACACCGAACCGGGGTTCCACAGCTCGACAATCAGGCCCGTTGTCCCCAGCGTGAACAGGATCGCCGCGACATTGGGATTGGCAAAGAAGCCGAACACCTTCTCCAGCATGGTGGGCTCAATGCGGGTCAGCAGCACGTCGGCGGTCGACAATGTTTTTTCGCCCGACGCGGTTTGCACGGTGCGACCATCCAGCTGCGCCATCAGATCGTCGAGATCCTCGGCGACGATTTCGATCACACCCAGTTCCAGCGCTTCGCGGGAAGTGATGCTTGCGGATGGCGGACGGACGGCCTTTTCCGCCCATTCGGCATTGCGGCCGCGCTCAATCGCCAGCCCGCGAATATAGGCAACCGAATCTTCGATGATCTTGCCGCGCATGGAGGCTTCGTTGGAGACGTCGACCGGCGCTTCGTCACCGTCTTCCTCTGTCATCTCACTGTTGGGAGCATCTTCCTCACCGTCTGTCGGCACGGGTGTCGGCTCTTCCTCGCCTGTGCCGCCCATCTGAATTGGGGTGGCCGAGCCGGTATTGGTGTAGGGCGCCATCGCGGCCACGTGACTGCCATACATGATGTAGAGACCGGCACTCGCCGACCTTGCCCCCTGGGGATAGACATAGGTGACGACGGGGGTGTCAGACGCAAGGATCGACTTGATGATTGTCTTCATGGAATCGACGAGGCCGCCCGGCGTGTCGATTTCCAGAATGATGACCTCTTCACCGCGGGTTGAAGCGGCAGCGATTTCGCGGCTGAGATAGTCAGCGGCCGGCGGCGTGACCGGACCGTCGAGGGTCAGGATGGTGCCGCGCTTCTGCGCGTCCTGTGCGATGCCGGGGAGGGTGGACATGACGGCCATCACCAGTGCGGTGACAATCATACCGCCCCAAAGGGCCAAACGGTTTTTCTGCATCACTCATCTCCCTGCCTATGGTTAACATAGAGACAGGGTCCTGACACTACAATGGCGCGATGGGTGCGCCATAACGCACCTAAATTTGCCTTCTTTGATCGGCAGCGTGGCGGCGTGGTTGATGGACGGGAGGAAAATATGAGCGATTGCACGCGCGTGGACGCCGTCCTCGGCCGGCTCCTGCCACCGGTCGAGACGGCCGCGACACGCTTTCAGCCGCGCTGGCTCGTCTTCGCCCTGTCAGAATTTATCGTCTTCGGCATCAAACAGGCCTGGGCCTGTCTTTTTGGCGGCCTGATGGTGGCCGGCATCATCGCCTCTGCTCTGTGGTGGCCGGCGGACAGCCCGATCGCCCGCTATGATGCCTTGTTTGTCTATGCGATCGGCATACAGCTGGTCTTCCTTTTGACTGGACTGGAACGGTTGGCTGAGGGCCGGGTCATTCTGGTCTTCCATATCGTCGGTACGGTGATGGAAGTCTTCAAGACCGGCGCCGGCTCATGGGTCTACCCCGAACCCAGCCTGCTGCGGGTCGGTGATGTGCCGCTTTTTTCCGGTTTCATGTATGCGGCAGTCGGGTCCTACATTGCGCGGGTGATTCGCGTGTTTGACCTGCGCTTTCCAGGCTACCCCAGGCGGCGATGGACGATCCCGCTGGCGGTGCTGATCTACGTCAATTTCTTCACCCACCACTATGTGTGGGATCTGCGCTGGCTGCTGTTCGGCTACACCATTGTCCTGTTCTGGCGGACGAGGGCGGTCTATCGGGTCTGGCGGTGGCATCACGAGATGCCGATGCTTGTCGGCTTCTCGCTTGTCGCCTTCTTCATCTGGCTGGCGGAGAACGTAGGCACGATCACCCGGACGTGGGTTTATCCGGATCAGGCAGAGACATGGACCATGGTGTCCCCGTCCAAGTTCGGCTCGTGGTTTTTGCTCATGATCATCTCGTGGGTTCTCGTAACGCTGGTGCATCGCCCGGTGCGCCGGCTTGATGACCAGCACGCTGGCAACCCGATCCTGCCGCTGGGGGCCCTGCCGTCGCGGTTCAACGCGGAACGTTAAAACCCATATTGTCGATCAGGCGGGTCCGGCCGAGCATGACGGCCGCGAACAGCCGTACACTGCCAAGTTCTGTGGCCGACAGGCGAGCAATCGAGACCGCACTCAGGTCCGGTATCCGGCGCAGCTCGAAATAGTCGATCGGGGCCAGGCCACAGGCTTCCAGATCATCGCGCGCGCCGGAGAGGACGTCGTCCAGAGGCTCGCCCTCCGCCAGTCGGGCGAGGGTCGAACGCATGATCTGGTTCAGGTGCCCGGCGATCTGCCGCTCCTCAGGGGACAGGTAGCGATTACGGCTCGACATGGCGAGGCCGTCCGCTTCACGGATGATCGGTGCACCAATAATCTCGATGGGCAGGTTGAGATCTGTAACAAGGCGGCGGATGACGAGAAGCTGCTGGAAATCTTTCTCACCAAAGACGGCGAGGTCCGGCTTCACCTGGTTGAACAGCTTGGTGACGACGGTGGCGATGCCATCGAAGAACCCTGGACGGGACGCGCCATCCAGCGGCACGGGCACATCGCCCACATTGATGCTCGTCTGATAGCCGGCGGGATACATGACCTCGACGCTGGGCAGATAAACGACATCACCTTCGGCCCGCGCGATTTTTGCGACATCCTCGTCTTCAGTCCGCGGATAGGTGCCGAAGTCTTCATTGGGTCCGAATTGTCTTGGATTGACGAAAACGCTGACCACGACGCGATCTGCGCGCGCTTGCGCCTCTTGGATCAGGGACAGATGCCCGTCGTGAAGGGCCCCCATGGTCGGGACGAAGGCGATTTTACAGCCTGACTCTCGCCAAGGCGCGAGAACAGTGGCAAGGCTTCCCGGATCGCGTGCAATGGCGATGGCGGCAGTTGATGTCATGCGGCACCTTGCTGGTTGTGCTTGTAAACACTTCGTAAACGAAAAAGGTTAACGGTCCGAGGCTATGAAAGAGTCGCTCGTGAACTGCAATGCTTTGATGGCCCTGACCGGCTTGGTGGGGCTGGCCGCCTGCGCCACGGCCGAGGCCCCGGTGGTCCAGCCGCCGGAGCGCGCCGTCAGTCAGCCCAAACTTCTGCCGGCCGCACTGATGCGGCCAGCCTATGACGCGCCTGAGATTGGCGACAATGCGACGTTCCGGCCACGACCTGTGGCAACGCCCCAGCCGGTTGAACAGCAGGCTGTCGCGCCGTCAGCGGTTGATCGCTTGCCGGTCGTGGCGCGAGAGCAGCAATCATCGGCCTATAACGCGCCGGAAATGTCTGCCGAGACTCATCTTGCGCCCAAAGAACCGCAAGAGCTGGCGTTCACGGACGAAGACATGGCGATGTTTGATGTCGATGAGGAGCCGGCCAGCGTTCCTGCCGCGCCACCCGTTCGCGCAGCCAGCTGGGACAGCGCCGCCGATCTTGATGCTTTCGATCCAATTCCCGTGACAGATAGCCGCTCGCCACGCGCAAAACCCGTGGCGGAGACGCCACAACCGTCGCGTGATCTCCGCGGGGCCAAGGCCAACCCGCCAACTGGGGCGTCATCGCCCCAGCCTCAACCGCAACGCCTGGCATCGGCCGGCAGCAATTTCGCAGGTCAGCTCAATTCGGTGATGCCGATGGTTGAAGAAATTGCACCGCCGCCGCCCCGCTCGGCAACAGGGGGCTACGGCGTGCACCTGGCCTCCTATCGCGACGTGGAAAATGTCGTGACGGGATGGCACATCCTGCAGGACCGTCATTCCGATGTCCTCTCTGTGTATAAAGCGAAGGGTGACGCCGTCACCATTCCGGGGCAGGGGGACTTTATCCGGCTCCTCGTGGGACCGTTCGAGACCACCGATGATGCGCTACAGCTTTGCGATCGGCTCGAATCCCGCGATGAATACTGCAAGGTGATGCCCTTCAAGGGCACACCGGTTCTTTAGAAGACGCCCGTTCTTACAGAGGCTAACGGCTATGTCGCCATCACAACGCGGAACTCACGTCATCGTCGTGGGAAATGAAAAAGGGGGCTCTGGCAAGACGACAGTCGCCATGCACCTGACCGTCGCGCTGCTCAAGTCGGGCTTCCGTGTGGGCGCGGTCGATCTCGATCTGCGCCAGAAGAGCTTCTGGCGCTATCTGGAAAACCGCGCGAAGTGGGGCGTGGCGCAGGAGCTGTCGCTCGAAGAACTGCCGATGCCGAAGTTTCTGCCGATCCACGGCTCACAGCACGACAGCCGGCATACAGCCAGGCAGCTCGAGGCCGAAGAATTCAGCCGCACGCTGATGGATTTTGCCGATTGTGATTTCCTCGTGATCGACACCCCCGGTGCCGACACGCATCTGTCCCGTCTGGCGCACACTCATGCCGACACGATCGTGACGCCGCTGAATGACAGCTTCGTCGACTTTGACATGCTGGCCCGCATCGATCCTGAAAATGGCGAGATCCTTGGCCCAAGCCTTTATTCCGAGCTCGTCTGGAATGCCCGGCAACAGCGCGCGGCCGCCGGCGTGATGGGCGGCATCGACTGGCTGGTCATGCGTAACCGCGTGCAATCCACCCGATCCCTGAACAAGGTGGCGCTGGCCGACCGGATCGAGGATCTGTCGAAGCGGGTGCAGTTCCGTCAGGCCCGGGGCTTTGGTGAGCGGGTTATCTATCGGGAACTCTTCACCAACGGCATGACGCTGTTTGACCTTGGTGGTCGCGGCTCCCCCCGAAAGTTTGGCTCCATGAGCCATCTGGCCGCGCGGTCCGAGGTGCGCGGCTTTATTGCGGCGCTGCGCCTGCCGCAACTGGCGGAACGGCGAGAAGCCGCATAAGCTCCTGCCGTATGGCATGGCTATTCCTCATTGCCGCTGCGGCGGGCTTCCTGTTCACGCTGCCCGGCGGCACGCGATCCCGCGCCGACCGGCAGATGGCGCAGGGGATGGGTTTTGCTGCCCTGGCCGCGGCCCTTATGGCGTGGAAGCTGTTTCCAGTCGGGGTTGGCGTGGCCATTATCGGTGCGACGCTGTTCGGCATCGGGTGGTTCAAGAGCAAGATGCTCGATGACGGCTTTCAGGACATTGACGACGAACCGGTGCATCGCTCGACCCCACCATCGCGTCCTGCGCAAGGTCAGATGAGCCGCGAAGAAGCGCTGGCCGTGCTGGGCCTGCCTGCAACAGCCGATGCCGCGCTCGTGCGAGAGGCCCATCGGCGGGTCATTGCAAAGGCGCATCCGGACAGTGGCGGCTCTGATTACCTGGCATCGAAAGTGAATGAAGCGCGGGATGTGCTGCTCAAATAGTTTCAGCTTTGTACGTATTTATCTGATCAATAGACGTCCTGCCGCGTTGTATCCTGAAAAAGATTCGAATTTTGCCTCTTTAAACGCTTATTCGACGATCATTTTACGGAGCAGATTTCCCTAATTTTTACGCTATCGCACCTAGGCTCAACCGGACGGGGACGAGCCATGGGAGCCGAGATGATGCCGACGGGGAACAGCGCGACGCGAGCGCCATCGACCAAATCTCTACTCATCCAGACACTCGCAGCAGCGGCCATTACGGTGGTCGCCGTGTTTGCCAGCTTCATCTACCTGATCGATCAGCAGCAGCGCAAAATGGCTGATGAGCGGATCGACCGCAGTATCGCCGACTCGACCCGCATGGCGGCTGACGATTTTTCCAGCTGGCTGAACTATCACGTCGAGACAACCCGGGCGATGGCCGAATTCGCTTCCGAGGCGCGGGACAAGACGGCCCTTAGCACCGCGCTGGACAATGAGGTTTTCGAAGAGCTCTTTCTCTATCGCTATATCGCTGCGGCCGACCAGACGTTCACGATTTTTCCCTTTGTGGACCTGCCGCCGGAATATGACCACCGGAAGCGCGACTGGTTCATCGAGGCGCTAGAGCGGCGCCAGCCGACGGTGTTTGCTCCCTATATCACGCCGACGAACGAGCAGGTGATGACCGTCAGTGTGCCTGTCTTCAGGGACGGTGCCATGCTTCTTGTGGCGGGTACGGATTTCAGCCTGGCCGATGTGCAGCGTGAACTGGCATCAAACGACGTTGACGGCCTTGGTTATATGTATCTTGTCGACGAGCAGGGGATGATTCTCGTCCACCCGGATACCACGCGCCTTGGCAAATCCTATCAGGATTTCTTTCGTACAAAGATCAATCTCAGCCACGAACGCCAGCTGACCCAAAGTGACAATGGCGAGCGGATTGCAAGCTTCCGCAAGATCGAAGGCATTCCGGGTCGCAACTGGTATGTGGGTGTGTCGGTTGACCGTGCGGCTGCCTATGCCACCGTCCACCAGTTCCGGATCTATTCGCTATTCGCCACAATCCTGGCCGCCATCGTGATGATCGGCGTTCTATGGATGGTGGTCGACGGGCTTCTGGCACGTCCGCTGGGTCAGGCCCGCAAGCAGTCCGATGCCGCCAACCTTGCAAAGTCGCAGTTCCTTGCGAATATGAGCCACGAGATCCGTACGCCAATGAATGGTGTGCTCGGGATGGCAGAGATCTTGTCCCGGACAGAGCTCGACGACCGTCAGGTCGAATACGTGTCTACCATCGAAAAGTCGGGCACAGCCTTGCTCGCCATCATCAATGACATTCTGGATTTCTCAAAATTTGAAGCGGGCAAGCTCGAGTTTGAACGCTCACCATTTGACGTTCGCGCCATGGTGGAAGATGTCGGCACCTTGCTGGGGCCGACCGCGCGGGACAAGCGGCTGGAGCTGATCGTCCGTTATCACCCCGATGTGCCGAACCACGTGATCGGTGATATGGGCCGCGTACGCCAGATCATCATGAACCTTGCCGGCAACGCCATCAAATTTACCGAAGAGGGCTATGTGCTTGTTGAGGTGACCGGCGATGTGGTCGACGACAAGCTGATGCTGCAGATTGCCGTTACCGATACGGGCATCGGGATCGCGCCTGAAAAGCTCAAACACGTCTTTGATGAATTTACGCAAGCAGAGGCCTCAACGACGCGCCGCTATGGCGGTACGGGGCTGGGCCTCACCATCTCTCGCCAATTGGCGCGCGGCATGGGTGGCGACATCACCGTCATTTCCGAAGCTGGTAAAGGGTCCACCTTCACCATTCACATGCCGCTGCCGCTCACCAATGCGCCGCAGCACATGCAACCCGAACTCGAGACGCTCGGTAATGTCCGCGTGCTGGCCGTAGACGACTTGCGCATCAACCGGATGATCCATGAGGAATGGCTGCGGGCTTGGGGCGCCTGTTTTGAGATTGCGGATTCTGGCCGCGATGCCTTGGCGCGCATGCGGCGCGCGGCAGAGGAGGGGCGTCCGTTTGACGTCATCCTGCTCGACTATCATATGCCGGATCTCGACGGGCTGAGTGTGGCGCAGGAGACCAAAGCCGATCCGGCTCTGAAGAAATCACGCATCATCGTCCTGTCGTCGAGTGACGGCGCCGATGTGGCCAACGCTTTCCGTGATGTGGGCGTCGAGCTATTCATGACGAAGCCGGCCCGAGCCAACCTTTTGCGTCGGGCGATCTCCGATGCGGCAACACGTGATGAGCGCCCGGTCGTGGAGTCGAAACCCGACACGAAGACGCCGAAAATGCTCTCCACGTTCAAGGCAGATATCCGCATCCTGATTGCGGAAGACAACAAGGTGAACCAGCTTGTTGTCGGCACCATGCTGAAAGATACGGGTGCGGAGCTTGTCTTTGCCGATAATGGACAGATTGCCCTCGACCTCTATCGTAAGGAAACGTTCGACATCGTTCTTATGGATGTGAGCATGCCGGTGCTCGATGGTGTGTCAGCGGCTCGCCTGATCCGGGCCTATGAAAAGCAGGAAGGCCTGTCGGCGACGCCGATCATCGCTCTGACGGCGCATGCAATGGCAGGGGACCGCGAGAAGTTCATCAGTTGCGGCATGTCTGACTACCTGTCCAAACCGGTGAAGAAGGACGCAATCACGTCATGCCTTGCGCGTCATCTTGGACAGGTTGAACTGGCCAAATCGGCCTGATCCGCCGGTCGCGCGGCAGGGTCAACACGAGCATATTTTCCAACGGGTTTTCGTTGCGCTCTGAATCGTCATCGCGTATGGGTCGCGCTGGCCTAGGGGTGTAGCTCAGTTGGTAGAGCATCGGTCTCCAAAACCGAGGGCCGGGGGTTCGAGTCCCTCCGCCCCTGCCATTCTCCAAATTGAGCGATAATCGCGCCGCCAGTCCGGCCTTGATGCTGTGAGCACTCGAACCCCCTAGTCAAAAGTGCGCGCCTGAGGCGCGACGGTTCGAGTCCCTCCGCCCCTGCCATTCTTCAAATTGAGCGATAATCGCGCCGCCAGTCCGGCCTTGATGCTGTGAGCACTCGAACCCCCTGGTCAAAAGTGCGCGCCTAAGGCGCGATGGTTCGAGTCCCTCCGCCCTCTCGATTCGCCAAAATCGAAACGGTACGCGACGCCCGCCCTGGCCCAACCGGTCGATTGTCTTGGGGTTAAAGCCTTCTCATTTGCCACGGCGACCGCTAGGGGGTCAGTTCCTTTACGGTGAAACCGTTGCGCGGTTAGAGTTGGGCCATGACCACGAATGAAGATGTCCTCCTGCGGGAGGTTGATGAAGACCTGAACCAGGAAAAGCAGCTCGCTTTTCTCAGACGCTATGGGCCCTGGCTCGCAGGCGTTGGTGTTGCCGTCGTGATTGGCGTGGGCGTGCTCCAGTATATGAGCCATGCCGAGGACCGGGCTATTGCCCGATCGGCTGAGCGCTATGCTGCTGCTGTCGAGGAAACCGAGCAAAACCCCATCGTGGGCGCAGAAGCCCTGGCACAGGTCTCAACCGAGCTTGATGGCGGATACGAAGTGTTGGCGGACATTCGCACAGCCAACCTTTATCTGGCCGGGGATGAAAAGACCAAGGCGCTCGACAAGTTGGCCGAGGTTTATGACGATAATGGCGTGCCAGTGCACTGGCGTGATCTGGCGCGTCTTCGCGCCGCGATGGTGCAGCTTGAGACCAACCCGTCACAGGCGTCGCTCCTCGCCAATGACGTCTCTACGCCTGCTTTTGCGCCCTATGCGCGTGAGGTAGAGGCACTGGCCGCCATGGCGGTCGAGGATTACGAAACGGCCTATAACCGCTTCCTCGCCCTTTCGGGTGATGCGGAAGTGCCCCCCAGTCTGGCCACGCGGGCGCGGATGGTTCTGCCCGTTGTTGATGCAGGCCGGAAAGGGGTCGCGCTGGAGCCGACCCAGACCGAGGCTGAATCCTTCATCAGCGATTTCTCGCGCCAGCTGGCGGCGGAGCAGGCAGCAGAAGCTGAAGAATCCGAGGACGCCGAAACAAACGGCAGCGAGTAGTTACGGGGCTATAACTCGCAGAAATCTGCGTTAATGTTAAAAGCGACCGACAAGGCGCCCATCAGGGGCAGGGACAGAGCGAATGGCAATCTTGCGTAACCGTTTTTGGCAACCGTTCAGCGGTGTTGTAGCGTTAAGCCTTCTGGCGGCGGGCTGTAGTAGTAATCCGGTCAGTGGCCTGTTCAGTCGGGGCGACAGCGACATTACGGCTGAGGCCGCCGCTGCGGCGGAGAACGAAGACCGCATCCCGGTCCTTGCCCTGACCCAGCAGCTTGAGCCTGATCCACGCTTTATCGGTCTCGAAATCGAAGTGCCGCCGGCTTTTGCCAATGCCGAATGGGCCCAGCCCGGTGGCGAGGCCGACCATGTCATGCACCACCTGTCCGGTCCTGAGAGCTATCGGCTCGCTTGGCAGGCCAATATCGGCAAGGGTGGCAAGACGAAATCCCCTCTGACGGCGCCGCCTATCGTTGCGGAACGCCGGGTCTATACGATTGATGCCGAGGCCAAGGTCCGCGCTTTTGACACCGACACTGGTGAGCGCGTCTGGGAAGCGGCCCTGACCCCGGATGTGTCGGAGCCGAACAAGAAATTCTGGCAGCTCGGCCGCATCAACCCTGCTGAAATCGGTTATGGCGGCGGCGTCGCCTATCAGGGTGGTACGGTGTTTGTCGTATCCGGCTTTGGCTTCGCGGCCGCGCTGAATGCCGAGACCGGCGAGAAAATCTGGGAAAAGCAGCTGCCTGCGCCCGTGCGCAACCCGCCGACAGCGGTCGATGGTCGGGTCTATGTCATCACGACAGCAAACCAGGTGCTGGCCCTCGACGAGGCAACCGGCCGCGAGCTGTGGACCTATGAGAGCTTTGAAGAAAGCGCGCGGTTCCTGTCTACCGGTTCAGCGGCTGTCGAAGGCGATCTGGTCGTGACGCCATTCTCTTCTGGCGAGATTGCGGCACTTGATGCTTCCACCGGCCGGTTCCTGTGGACGGCGACCATTGCCCGCTCATCGCGCATGAACGCACTGTCGAGCATCAACGACATTGCCGGCAGTCCGGTCATCGATCGCGGCGCCGTCTTTGCGGTCAGCCATTCGGGCCAGATGGCGGCAATTGATGGCCGCACGGGCCGTGTGGCGTGGGAGAAGGGGGTTTCCGGCCTCAACATGCCTTGGGTCGCCGGTGATTATCTGTTCCTGATCTCCACCGATGGCGACCTGGTCGCGCTTTCCCGCAATGACGGGGCGGTGGTCTGGCGCACCGGCCTGAAGGGCTATGAGAACGAGAAGAAGAAGAAAAAGCGGATCACCTGGTCAGGCCCCATTCTCGCGGGCAATTCGCTCCTGCTGACATCATCAGCCGGGGATCTGGCGCAGATCTCGCCCAAGGACGGCACGGTCGAGAAGACCTACAGGCTGAAGGCGGGGACGATGATTCCGCCGGTCGTCGCAGACGGTACCGTCTATGTCATCACGGATGACGCAAAGCTGCAGGCCTGGCGCTAAGCCAGCCTGCCACCAGCAGGTACGGATGATCTAGTCGTCCGTATCCGGAGCGGCGGGCGGAAGCGACATGACCGCTCGCAGGCCGCCCAGCGGCGATTCTTCTAGCCGCAGACTGCCCCCATGGGCCCGTGCCACATCCCGAACAATCGACAGTCCGAGGCCCGACCCCGCGACATTCGTGTTGCGGGCCTGATCCAGTCGGCCAAAGGCCTTGAGCGCGGCACCGCGATCGTCGGGCGCGATGCCGGGGCCATCATCATCGACAATCAGCTCCACACCGTTGGCGCTCTTCGTCGCTGACAGGGAGACCGTTTCGGCAAACTTGTAGGCATTTTCCACAAGATTGGTGAGGGCGCGGGAGAGGCTCGTCCCATGGGCGATGATGCCAAGACCGGATGGAATGTCCGTGGCCAACGTTCGGCCCTGTCGGCTCGCGGCATGCTTCAAATCTTCCGCCAGCTGATTCACGTCAATCCATTCACGCTCGACGGCTGCATCCCCGCGAGCAAAGGTGAGATAATCATTCAGCAGACGCTCCATCTCATCGATATCGGCCTGCATATCCTTGATGTCATCGGACGGGGACTGCATCGCCAGATTGAGCTTCAGGCGCGTCAGCGGCGTCTTGAGGTCATGGCTCACCCCCGCCAGCATTTCCGTGCGCTGGTCAAGGAAGCGTTTGATCCGTGCCCGCATGGCGATGAAGGCATGGCCTGCAAGACGGACCTCGCGGGCACCCGATGGCTTGAAGCCCGCCACATCCTCTCCCCGACCGAACCGGTCCGCCGCATCGGCAAGACGCGTGATGGAGCGGACCTGATTGCGCAGGAAGATAAGGGCCGTGTACCCCAGAAGAAGGGTGACGCCGATCAGCCACAGGAGGAAAAAGTGACCATTGCGGGCCACGACCCGGTCCCGTGAAACCTTGTAGACCAGATACCCATTTTCCAGCTGGACGCGCGTTTCGACGACATCCCTGAAACTGGTCGTGTCGTAGGAGTACGGATAGTCGAGTGACCAGTCGAGTTCCCGATCAAGTGTCCGATTGAGCGCGTTGAAAAGGGATTCGCTGTCCTCGTCGGGGATCTGGCCGCCCGAAACGAAGGTCATTTCGATGCCCAGCTCCTCACGCGCCTGTTCGATCAGTTCCGCCCGGGCGCCGTCTGAAGGGTGTAGCGTCCATAGAAGCGTCATCATGCCAAAGTCGCTGGCGGTCGATTTGGCGAGGCTGGCAGTGACTTCTTCCCAGTGCCGGTTGAAGAACACATAGGTCACGGCCGCCTGCATCAGGAAGATCGGCAGGACCACGATCAGGATCGTCCGGCCATAAAGGCTTTTGGGCGCGAACCTCTTCAACATCGATCAGTCCACGACAAGGACGTAGCCGACGCCCCTGACCGTCTGCAGATAGACGGGCATGCGCGGGTCATCCTCGATCTTGCGGCGCAGGCGGGTTACCTGCACATCAATTGACCGGTCGAACCCCGTGCCGGTCTGTTCGGCGAGGGTGGCGCGGGAGAAGGTGGCGCCGGGCTTTGCGGTCAATGTCCGCAGGAGGGCGAGTTCAGCACCGGTCAGCTTGATCGCTTCGCCATTGCGGCGCAGCTCGCCGCGGCGAGGCGTGAAGACATTGGGGCCGAAGGTGACCGTTTCCTGGCGGGGCGTATAGTCCCGACGGGAGAGAAGCCGCTGCAGGCGCAGGACAAGTTCTCGTGGCTCAAAGGGCTTGGGCAGATAGTCATCGGCACCGGCCTCCAGTCCCTCGACGCGATCCTCTGGCTGACCACGCGCGGTCAGCACAAGAATGGGGATGTTCGACCGCTCCCGCAGACGACGGGTCATATCGAGCCCGTTTTCGCCGGGCATCATCACGTCAACGACAAGGGCATCGAAGGTGAGGTTGGCCATGATGGCGTCGGCATGGGCGGCATCGTCGGCCGTGCTGGCCAGAAACCCGTTCTCCCGCAGATAGCGCGCGATCAGACGACGCAGCTTGTCGTCATCATCGACGATCAGGATATGGGGTATGTCATCGCCGACCGCGTCATTACCGGTCACTACGGGCTGTTCAGTCATGGAATTGGACTACACCGTAAGACGGTGAGGGACCAGCCGTTCCTAGTGAACCTTGATCCACGCCCGCGTCAGCTTGGCATGCAGCTCGGGCACGAAATTGGCCCATGAGGTGCGGCCGCGGGTGCAGTCGCAGATGAAGACGAACTCGCGCACCTGCAGATTGGGCGCAACGGCGTTTTTCACCCCCAGCACCGACTGAGTCGACGTCAGTACCCACACATTCTCCGCCATGCGGAATGCGGTGCCAAGACCGCGCAGAACGGGCTCCATGCGACCGGCTGTGCCAGCGACATTGTCAAAGACGAGAACGAAATTGGCCTCTGCGCCTTCCGGCACTTCGCGGGCAGCATTCGAGGTGGCGCCCCCCTTGCCAAAAGCCTTTGGCTTGGCCTGTTTGCCGCTCAATACCGAGGCGAAACTTGGATATTGCCGCGCTTCACGCCAGACCTTGCTGCCCGCCGGGGCGACAAGCGACGTTGCGCTTAGCCGGCCTTCCGCCGCGAAAGAGCCCATCTGATCCTGCGTGTACGGTCCATAGACCTTCTCGGCCACTTTGATACACCAGTTGTCGGTTGACAGCATTTCGTCCATCCTACTGTTCCGTCTCCCGGTTCGTTGCAAAAACCACGCCAATGCCATCGTCGCTGTGACGAATGACGGTGGCCGTTTTTTGTCCGACTTGAACCTGCGTCCCGACTAAGGGCCGGGATGTTGTAATGATAAAGGCTCCCCCCCCGGAGATATCTGTCATGCGACAGGAAATTTGCCGCTCATTGCCCAGCGTCAGGATGACACTGTTGTTGGCGACATTGCGATCTGACTGACGGCGCTCTCGACCCAACACGGCGTGGTTGAGGAGGGCGATCAACCGGTCTGCCAGTTTCGTGGCCATGGAACGGTTGTGCTGAAACTGTACGCCGATGCCTTCGTTCGTGATCCGAACGACCCGGCCGTTCACCGGACCGACATTCTCGATGTCGAGAGCGACCTCGTCATCGAGAATCGTATTGCCGCTGGTGACGATGAAGACGCCGCCGGCCGATATATCGCTCACCGTGCCCGCTGATTCGGTGCCATCACCGTACCGCAGGTAAGCGTCGAGACTGATCGGGGCACGTCTGTGGCGGCGTGACTCTCCAGTGATCGCCTTGCGGCTCACGGCAGTGTCGCCAGTATGTTCCACTTTCCGGTAAGCCACGCGGATATGATCTCACTTCGTAACGGGAAACCTTGTCCTACGCGTTGACGGTGAATTTTCCGTTGCAGGGGCCAAGAGCCGCTTTCGGTCAAATTGCGCGTATTTCGCGCTATTAACCTTTTCCTGAATAGGCTCATGCCTACATGCGAGGCATGTCAGACCCTTTTTCCGAACGCCCCTCCGAACGACGTCGCAGCGTCTCGCCTCACATGCGATGGTATAACCCGTCGGGCGATGGGGCCGCGATCTCGATGCCAAAGATCGTCGCCATTCTGCTTGGCCTGATGGTGGCAATCTTTGTCATCCAGCTCTTCCTCTCGGATCGGGCCAATTTCTGGGTCGATTACACAATGGGTCTGAGCCCGCGGCGGTTCTTCGCGCGGCTTGAGGGCGGCGAAGACAGTTTCACGATCATGACGCCGCTGTTTACGCATATCTTCCTGCACGGAAATTTTGCGCACCTCCTGTTCAACGGGCTGTGGCTGATTGTGTTTGGCACAGGCGTCGCCCGGCGCATGGCGGTCGAGTCGGAGGACGGCGGTGACCGATTCGCGAATAATGTTCTGTTTCTGACGTTCTTCCTGGCGTCCGGCGTCGTCGGCGCGCTGTTCTTCCTTATCCCGAACAAGGACAGCATTCCGCCGCTGATTGGTGCCTCCGGCGCAATCTCCGGCCTCATGGCCGGGGGAATGCGCATCGCCCTGGGACGCGACCCCATGATTCTGCCCGGGCAGGGCGCGTTGACCTCCATGTTTGCCCGGCCGGTGCTGATCGCGTCTGCCGTCTATATCGGCATCAATATCCTGACAGGCCTTGGTGTTGTCATGGGCGGGATGGGGAAGGGCCTGTCGATCGCCTGGGAAGCGCATATCGGCGGCTACGTCTTCGGTCTCCTGACATTCCCCCTGTTTGACGGGCTGGTTCGCCGTCCGCGTGTTGCAGCACCGCCCTGGCAGTAGAAGACTGCT